>NZ_JBHIOQ010000041.1:0-1273 GCF_042195565.1 Bartonella sp. AP88XZML
GCTGTTGTTGAGGTTTAGCACAGAAACATCAGAACGAGATCTTTGAGCAATATCAAGTAGATTGCCATCATCATCTTTTTCGTTTGTGCTGGTTTTTACAATCCATTGTGTATTGTTTTGCAAATTAAAGATTGTTTTAGGACTGTTAATAACTTTTGCTCTACCCTCTAATATGGAGTTATCAGAATTGAGTGTAAAAGCTAAATCATTTTCTTCAGCTGAAGCTTTGGTTACTAATAGAACGTCGGCACGGATTTCTGATTTTTTGCCAAGATTGACTGTGCCGGTTGATTCATCTACATTAATTCCAATGCCGTTTTTAATGTGAAGCTTTGCGTTGGTTAAATTGATTTCTGAGGTTGTATCTTCTTCAGGATTTTCAAATTTTATGCCATTTCTCTCTGCTGTTGCAAAAATATTTGTTGCATCAATTTGCCCACCGTTTTCAACAGTCAATGCTGCCTCTTTCCCCGTTATGTTTCCTTTCGTCATTGTGATGGTGGAATCTAGTCCACTTGCATGGAGCCCATAACCATTAGATGATGTAATTTTGGTATCATCGGTTAAAGCAATGGTGCTGCCACTCTCTGCGTTAATCCCTATATCGTTTCCAACAAATGATCCTCCTGATATTTTGATTTTAGAATGATCCATTGCATATACACCGAATTTTGCATTTGTAATGTGTACATTTTTTAAAGTGACATTGCTTGCTTGGGAATTTAATCCTGTAAACACCACTGTTTCATCTTTTTGACTGCTCGATATTGTCACATCTTCCAACTTATTTTCATTGTTTTTACTGTCATAAAAGGTAGCACCAACTGTAGAAGTTGTAATAGTTCCTCCGGTCATTTTAATTATAGCATTTTTTTCTGCATAAAGCCCAAGAAAAGCATGATCAATTTCTGTTCCGTGCAATTCGATCATACTATTAGGGCCGCTGGCATTTGCACCAGCTCCACCACCTGTGGCTACTGAGAGAGAAACATCTATAACATTAATATGTCCACCGTTTTCAGCAGTTAATGCTGCATAAATTCCTCCTTTAACTTTTCCTTTCGTCATTTTGATGGTGCCATTGTCTTTTGCCCGGAGCCCAGTGTTATCAGATGATGTAATTTTAGAATCATTTATAGTGATTGTGCTGCCGTTTTGCGCAAATATTGTTGCTTGTTTTGAATCAAATGAACCTCCAGAGACTGTTATTGTGGAGTGATCATTTGCAAATATGCCTGTGTTTGCTTGAGTGACGGTTACATTGTTTAAAGAC
>NZ_JBHIOQ010000042.1:0-8860 GCF_042195565.1 Bartonella sp. AP88XZML
AAACAGCACAGATGAAGCAGCCCTTAGCACAGCAAAAGATTTTGATTCAAAGCGCGCCATTCTTATTGATCCATTTGTAAAAGTGAATCGTAATGGCAAAATTGTAGAACAGCCAGCAAGCGCAGCAGTTGCAGGTGTCATTGCCAAAACTGATTTCGATAACGGTTTTTGGCATTCTCCTTCAAACAAAGTGATCAATGGCATTGTTGGAACTGCGCGCCCCATTGATTTTTCCATTGGGGACAGATCAAGCCGCGCTAACCTTCTTAACGAACAAAACATCACAACAATTATCCGCGAAAATGGTTATCGTCTTTGGGGTAATCGCACCCTTTCAAGTGATACAAAATTTGCTTTCTTATCGGTGGTGAGAACCGCAGATATGATTAATGACGCCATTTTGCGCGGGCATCTATGGGCTGTCGACCGCAATATCAAAAAAACCTACATGCATGACGTGAGTGAAAGCGTCAATGCCTATTTGCGTGATTTAAAAGCACAAGGCGCCATTCTTGGTGGGCGTTGTACGCCTGATCTAGAGCTTAATACAGCAAGCGCCATTGAGAGCGGTAGAGTCTATTTCAATGTCGAATTCACCCCCACAACACCCGCAGAACATATCACGTTCCGTTCACACATTGTGAATGATTATTTAGAGGAGATCTTTTAATGGCTATCCCCGTTTTACCAAGAGTTTTGAAATATTTTAACATTTTTGTCGACGGTATTCCCTATCAAGCAAAATGTGAAAGCGTAACATTACCGAATTTGAATTTGGTCGTTGAAAACTATCGTGGCGGAGGCATGGATAGCTCCATTGAAGTTGACCTTGGTCTTGAAACCCTCATTCTCACCATGACCATTTCTGATTGCTCTCCAGAGTTGATGGCACTGTTGGGGCGCACTGATGTCAACATTTCATTACGCAGTTCAATGCAAGCGCAAGGCACACCTGCAGAAGGTGTTGTCATTACCATGAGAGGACTATGCAAAGGCTTTGAAATGGCAGAATGGCAACCGGGGAGCAAAGCTACATCCACGGCTACATTTACATTGCAGTATTTTAAATATGTCCAGAAGGACGTTGAAATTGTTGAGATAGACGCCCTCAACATGGTGAGGAGATTCAATGGCGTCAATCAACTCGCAGATCATAGAGAAAACTTAGGATTATAAAAATGACAGTACAAACAAGCATTACACATAAATTACTTGTACCGATTACCTTTGAAGGAAAAGAACATACCGAAATCACCTTACGGCGCCCGAAATATAAAGACTTAAAAGCGACCTTTAAGGAAGACGATGCTGATCAGTTAGAATTCATTACTTCACGCCTTTCTGGCTGGCCTATAGATGCCGTTGAGGAAATTGATCCTTATGACATGGAAGATATTCGTGAGATTATAGATTTTTTTTCAAGTCGGCGGGCTTCCAAGACTGCGAAACTGCCGCGAAACTCATAGCCGATATTGCCATTGTTTTTCATTGGCCACTTTCAGACATGATGGAAATGGAACTGGAAGAATTGGTCTTTTGGCGAAATCAAGCAGCAGAAAGGTATAAGACAAAATGAGTGAAAAAGTTGCTGATGCAAAGGTGAGATTATCTCTTGAAGACAAACTCACCGCACCTCTCAAACATCTTCAAAAAAAATTCGATACATTGTCAAAAACACTCTCACTGAGATTGAGTATTCCGCGCTTTTCTGCTGCTGTCAAAAACATGACGTCAAGTTTGAAAGGTGTTCAAAGTGCTCTTGGAGTGGCGGCAAGCCGTGCTTCAGTCTTTACTGGTGCTTTAGGGCTTGCCGGTGGTGGTCTTGTGGCAAGTGTGACCGCCGTTACCATGAAAACCATGCATCTGGGCGATAGTCTTTATCACGCATCACGCCATTTAAATATGAGTGTTGCATCACTTCAATTATGGGGTGATGCAGCCGATAATTCAGGCACTTCCGCCGAACTCTTTCAACAATCCTTAGCGGTTTTAAATAGGCGTTCGGCACAAGCATATGCCGGACAAAAAAGAGGCGTGATGGGCTTTGAAGCACTTGGCATTTCTGTCAAAAACACTTCTGGAAAACTCAAATCCACTTCTGTCTTGTTGGAAGAAATTACCGACAAGATGAGTAAGATGAAGAATCAAGCACAAAGACAGCATATTGCTGCTCTGTTGTTTGGTGGTGATGGTAAAGAAATGGCTACCATGCTTGCACAAGGCATGGCACCCATTAAAGAGCTGTTTGCAAAGGCGCGGAAAGGAAAATGGCTGATAGGTGCCGATGTTGCACGCTATGCCGCAGATTTAAGTGATAAGCTTGGTGCTTTTAAGAAAAAAATAGGCGGTATCGCGAGCTTTATTGGCGCGCGTTTCATGCCCGTCATCAATGACATGATTGACGGTTTTTCAAAGTTGATTGATGAAAACCGCGACCTCATTCAAACAACCGTTGCTGGATGGGCTAAAAGCGTAAAAAAAGTCTTTAATGATTTGCTTAATCCTACCTCTGATTTGAGAAAAGGTATCAGTGATCTCACAGAGAGGATTAAAGGCTGGTTCCAATGGCTAGAACCTCTGATTGGTGAAATAACCCTCTTTAAGGTAGGACTTGTAGCACTTGGTTCATTCATTTTTGGTCCACTCATTACCGCATTAGCCGCAGCGGGAGCAGCGTTTGTCACACTTGGCTATACTATAATGACGACACCTATCGGTTGGCTAATTGGCGGCATCGCAGCTCTTGTTGTAGTCTATAAATATTGGGATAAACTCAATGGCTGGGTAGCCGCATCTTTAGCCGCAGTTGGAGTAGTTCTTATAGCTTCAGTTATTCCAGCAATAATCGCCGCTGCATCCTCTTTTATATCGCTTGGTATCGCAATCATGACCACTCCTATCGGCTGGATCATTGGCGGTATTGCTGCCCTTGTTGGAGCTGGATATCTACTCTACAAAAATTGGGATACGGTAGTAAGCTTCATAAGCAACTTGTGGGATTCTTTTTACAGCTTATGTAGTAATATTTTCAATAATCTCTTTACGCTCTTTAAAAACTTTTCACCACTCTATTGGATAGCAAAAGGAATCAATGAACTCATTAAATGGTTGCTTGGCGTTGATTTAATGGAAGCTGGTGCCAATCTCATTGGTAGCTTGTGGGAGGGTATCAAAAGCCAATGGGATGATCTGTATAACGGTTTTAGCAATATGATGAATAAATTAACCAGCTGGATGCCTAATTGGGTGAAAGAAAAGTTAGGCTTTAATGTTTCAATCAATAAGACTTCAACCCAAACTTTAAAAACCTTTACTGAAGAAACCAATGCACGGGCAAAAAAAATGCTGGATACAGCAGTGGTTACAAATACCCCAGCTGAAAAACGCAAGAGTGGTTTTAATACAAGTGTCGTTGAAACAGGACAAATGCAGGCAACAAATAAAGCGGGTGCCTTTAAAGCTCCAAAGCCTATTACGGTTCACAAACCCGTTGAAGTAGACGCCCGTGTAACCATTACAAATCTCAATATTTCAGTACCAAATGGTCTCAAAGACGAAATCAGAGACGCTGTCAATCAAGCACTTGAACGCTATGCAAAACAGCAACGCTTGGCTATAGCCTCTAGCCTTTCGGATTAAATACCATGATGTTAGCTTTAGGTGGTTTTATTTTTTCGATTGAAACAGCAGCTTATCAAACCCTCGATATGTCTTATGGTGTTCCATGGGTGGAGCAAGGGCGATTGGGGAGAAAGGCGGCTCTTCAATTGCCAGCTGTTGCAAATGCGGAGTTTTCTTTAGCGGGTGTGATTTATCCAGATTTCAAAGGTGGTCACAGACAGCTCGAATATTTACGACAAATAGCGCATATGGGACCTCACATTCTTGTGACCGGTCAAGGCAAAATCTTAGGTAAGTTTGTCATTCTTTCTGTAGAGGAAAAACAAAGCATTTTTCATCATAACGGCACCCCAAAAAAACAAGAATTTACAATAAAGTTAAGAGAATATGGTGAAGAGCTATGAGTGATCTTTACGTAACAAAAGATGGCGATATGGTTGATGCCATTTGCTGGAGATACTATGCAAAGGGTCAACAAGCCCTTGCTGTTGAACGCGTTTATGCAGCGAATTTTGGTCTTGCAGTCTATGGACCCATTTTAAAAGCAGGCATCACGATACTCTTACCAACCCTCCCCTATCCGAAAGCCACACCAGTGATCAGAATTTGGGGCAGTCAATCATGAAACCTTTTTGCACAGTGATGGCAAATGGAGAGGACATCACAAGAATGCTCATGGATTATGTTTTATCAATTGAAATTACCGATGAAGCAGAAAACAAAAGTGATCGTATCACTATAGAGCTTGATGACCGCGCACGTGACAGTGATAACGGCTTTCTTGATATTCCTCTTATCGGGACAGTTATTTCTGTCACACTTGGCTATGAAGGGGGCAAAAACCGCGATATGGGAGCCTATCTAATTGATGAAATCTCTGTAAGCAGCCCACCCCAAAGCTTAAGCGTGACAGGGCGCGCCGCCTCTATGAACACGTCTTACAGAACCCCCAAAAGCCAATCCTATCACCAACAAACCCTTGGCAGTATTGTTCAAGAGATAGCAGAGCGCAATGGCTATACGCCAAAGGTTGATCCTTCTCTTGCAAAAATCGTTGTGCGTCACATTGATCAAACTTCTGAGAGCGATATGGCTTTTGCCACACGCCTTGCAGAAGACTATGATGCGGTAGCAAAACCCGTTGATGGCAAGCTTGTTTTAGCTAGACGGGGTGAAGGCAAAGCTATCACTGGTGAAACACTCCCCGTTGTTATTATCCATGAAAAACTCTGTACCTCTTGGGATTTTAAATATAGCGCACGGGATGAAGCAGGAGCAGCCAATGGCTTAGCAACAGAAGCAGGAGATGATCAAAAAGCCGCCGCTGATGCACGAGAGCCAGAAGAGATTGATGATGATGAAAACTTTATCCATATGGATGACAGTGATCAAGCAGCACCATCATCATCTGAATCGCAAAAAGCAGAAACAACACCTGAGAAAGAAGAGGAAGACAAAGAGAAAAAAGGCGGTGTTCTTGCAACCTATCATGATATCCGCAGTGGTGAAAAAAAAGAAGTCAAAGTTGGTAACCCACCGTTTCATGAACTCAAATACACCTACCATAATCAATCAGAGGCTGTTGCGGCCATTGCTGCTTATCGCAATAAATCATCACGCGGTAAGTCTTCTTTCTCATGTGATATCGGTGGTGATCCGTTTGTGCAAGCAGAAGCAAAGCTTGTTCAGGAGCCCCCTTTCCGCCCCTATATTCCAGCAGAATGGCGCATCAAGAGCGTTAAGCACAAACTTGATAAAACGGGTGGTTACACCACAAAAATAGAGTGCGAACTTTTTGATAAAGCGCAAGAAGATGCGGCTGGAAACGTTGCAAACACCACACCAGACAAGGACGATACCCTTGATCCAAACGCCCCACCAAACGCATGCGACGAAGGCGAAGGCATAATCCATATGGACGAGGAGGATAGATAAGCCAAATTAGCAAAAGTGCAAAAAAAATATCGAAAGCAACTTGACAATGTGGCGACAATATGAATAATCGAATCAGGTGCCTAACAAACACCTTAAACCAATAGCGGATAGATTGCCGAACCAATCTTTTCTCCGCACATTAAAGACTTTGACTCATTGTATGCTACGTGCATATAATAATGTTGTCGGGTGTGGTTACACTATACAATACCCTAACGGGGAAAGTGTGACGACGGACTATTGGCCGTGTTTGTTAGCACCCGGCACTCTTTAATTGAGTGTCATTAAGAAACGTCTAACCAATAGGAGTTCATAATGAACACTCTTATAGAAATTAAAGGAAGTGCTGCTAATGGTGCTACCATTCAGACTATGTCTAGCATTGAAATTGCGGTGGTATGTAGTAAGAAGCATAAAAATGTTATGCGAGACATTAAACAAATATTTAGCGAGCTCAAATTTGAGCCGGCTAAATTTTTAAGCAGTTATATTGATGAACAAGGAAAAACACGCCCTTGTTATAATTTACCCAAGCGTGAATGTTTAATTCTTGTTTCAGGTTACAGCACTGCCTTGCGAGCTAAAATTATAGACCGTTGGCAAGAATTGGAAAAACAAGTAGCAACACCACAGATAGCAACACCACAAGTTGATTATTCCAAACCCGAAGCATTACTTGGTGTTTTGAATCACTTACAAAGTAAAATTGAGCAGAAAGATCATGTTATTGCTGAGTTAGAGCCCAAAGCAAAAGCTTTGGAAGGCTTAAAACGTTCTGATGGTTTATTCGGTTTGATAGAAGCAGCGAAGATGCTTGAAGTGCGACCAAAGGATTTAACGGATTACTTTTATAAAAACATTACATTGCCACTTGACATTATGTCGACAATATGAATAATCGAATCAGGTGCCTAACAAACACCTTAAATGCATAGCGGATGGATTGCCGACACAATCTCTTCTCCGCACATTAAAGACTTTGACTCATTGTATGCGTGTGGCATATAATGACTTTGTCGGGTGTAGTTGCGCTATACAATACTCTCACGAGGAAAGCGTAACGACGGACTATGCACCGTGTTTGTTAGCGCCCGGCACTCTTTATGGAGTGTCATTAACAAACGTCTAACTGCATAGGAGTTCACATGAACACTCTTATAGAAATTAAAGAAGGTACCTCTAGTGGAGCTACCATTCAAACTATGTCTAGCATTGAAATTGCGGAGGTGTGTAGTAAGCAGCATAAGAATGTTATGCGCGATATCAAGCAAATATTTAACGAGCTCAAATTTGAGCCGGTTGATTTTATCGGCACTTACGTTGATGCAAAAGGTGAAAGCCGCCCTTGTTATAACTTACCTAAGCGTGAATGTTTAATTCTTGTTTCGGGTTACAGCACTGCTTTACGAGCAAAGATTATTGACCGCTGGCAAGAATTGGAAAGACAAGTAGCAACACCACAAGTTGATTATTCCAAACCCGAAGCATTACTTGGTGTTTTGAATCACTTACAAAGTCAAATTGAGCAGAAAGATCATGTTATTGCCGAATTGACTCCAAAAGCAGAAGCTTTAGAAGGTCTAAAACGCTCTGATGGTCTGTTTGGTCTTATTGAAGCAGCAAAGATGTTGGAGGTACGACCAAAAGATTTAACCGATTACTTGCGTAAACATGATTGGGTCTATCGACGGGCTCCAGGGGCGCCTCTGTTACCTTATCAGGATAAAATCAAGAAAGGCTTTATGGATTGCCCTGCTATCACCATTCAAAGACCAGATGGTACAGAAAAGGTACTCCCTTCAACAAAAATTACCTCCAGAGGATTGGCATGTTTGAGAGAGCAAATTCATGGAGGTGTACAATGAAGATAGATACCAACTTCTTATGCGATTTATGGATAGCATTATCTCAATTTTCTAATGATGAAAATGTGAGCGACAAAGATTGTAGTGCTCTGGTTCAAACTATGAATGCAATAGAAAAGGTTTTGATTTTAAAACTTCAAGATGACGTACCCAATATTACAAAAATCTTGGCAATTTTGACAGATTTTGGAGCTTCCGAACCGCCACATAGCATGGATTCTTTGTTGCGCGCTTATGAACCAAATTTCGAGAGCCCTATTAAAAAGGTTGCTTAAGTTCAAAAACAGAAGTCCCCTCCCCGTTCTCAAAAATGGGGAGGGGATTAAGAGGCTTCTTCTAAAGCTGTTTGCTCTTTACTATTCTTTTGGATAGGCGTTAAACTCATTTGTAAATCTAATGCACTTAACACACTAAGAAAAGTAGAAAGGCGTGGATCACCTTTATCGCTTAAAGAACGATAAAGAGACTCGCGATTTAGTCCTGTCTCTTGAGAAACAGTTGTCATTCCTTGTTTACGCGCAATAATACCTAATACATGTGCAATATAGCCACTATTTTTGGTTTCTAAAGCATCATCTAATAAGATCTTAAAGTCTTCAGGTGTATTAAAATATTCACTTACATCAAATTTAGTAATTTCCATGTTTCATTTCCTTTACTAATTGAAGGGCTTTTTCGATATCTTTTTGTTGTGTGGATTTATCACCAGCATTTAATAACAAAATGATTTGTTTCCCTTGTTTTACAAAATAAATCCTATAGCCTGGTCCATAATTTATTTTTAGTTCACCAATGCCACGGAAATATTTCACGTCTCCTAGAAGCCCATATTCAAGGCGGAAAATACGTGCAGCAATTTTCTTTTGCACTTGTTTGTCTTTTAACGAGTCTAACCACTCTGTAAAATAGTGTGTTTTTTTAACAATAAACATTTGTAGTTTATATGCTACATAATAGATAATGTCAAATACATTCTTTTGTTCCAATGAACAAGCTACATAGGTTTTAACAAGCCATCCTTTCAAATAGGAAAAATATCAATTTTTTAATCCAGCTCTGCTTTTTGCGGAGCTTTTTTTATGGAGAAGCATATGCGAAAAATATCATCAGAAGGACTTGCACTTATCAAACAATGGGAAGGTTTGCGTTTGAACGCCTATAAAGATGCCATTGGGATGTGGACAATCGGTTATGGACATACAAACAGTGCTGGAAAACCTTTTATTTACGAAGGCATGACAATCACTGAAAAGCAAGCAGAAGAACTTCTTTGCCAAGACTTAAGACAATTTGAAAATGCTGTTGAACGCGCTGTTACAGTTTCATTAACGGATGAACAATTCGCGGCGTTAGTGTCCTTTTGCTATAATGTAGGAACAGGAGCCTTTTGTAACTCGACACTGTTAAAAAAGCTCAATCAAGGTGAATATGAAGCTGTC
>NZ_JBHIOQ010000043.1:0-12399 GCF_042195565.1 Bartonella sp. AP88XZML
AAACTGGAGCATAGCAGTGGCTTCGCCCACAGCACCCCCCACAGCACCGGCTGTGCAAGCACCGCTCGCAACCGCGCCTTTTAAGCAGCCAAGACCGGCGTGGGCAACGATCTGTGTGACCGTGTCTATTTTGCCTTCAGCCTTGGCGGTACCGATTTCTTCCGCCAACGATTTGCCAACCGTATCAGACAGGGCGATGCGCAGATTGTTAAAAAAGTTCTTGTCAAGAGAACCACCCTCAAGAGCCGTTTGCACGCCTGTGCCAATGGCGGCTTTGATCAAGTTCTTTTCCGCCTCACGGGTGATGCGATCAACCAGAGGAGCCGTTTTGGGCAAGGATTGCCCAACACCAGCCATTTCGGTTAGTTGGCTGGTTAAGCCTGCTGTCAACATCGACGAGACAATGCTGAGAACATTCTTTGAAGAGCCAAGCTCATGCAAGGCACCGGCAATATTGCCGCGATTATTGACAAGAGCCACAGCGCTTTTGTTAATCAGCGCTTGGACACCAGCCTGTATCGCCGCATTCATGGCGGTACTCGAGCCAAGCCCCAAAGCACCGGTAATGGCACTGGCAGCGCCCGAGGCTGCTCCACCCGTAACCGCCGTGACAGCCAATGCCACGAGAGCCGCACCGGCTTCTGTCAGCCCTTGGGCTTTATAATCCCAGTCTTTAAATTCAGCCTTAACTGCTTGCCAATCCACTTGCTTGGATAATTCTGGATCATCACGCAGTTGCTTGATCCATGCCAAGCCTGGAGAGTGTGACAATTGCTCAAGAGATTTGTCTAAATCACCGGTTGCCTGATATTCAACAACAAAGCCATCGCCTGCATCAAGCTTTATGCCACCCTTAGCATCTATGGTGACATGCTCGATGGTCTCCTTAAGGTAACCTTTATCGCTCTCACTCCACCACACAAGGTTTTCATTACGCTGATAAACGTCCTTAAAATCTTGATCCTTGTTGGTCAGAAACTTGATTTTTCCCGTATCTGATGCCAAATGCGTCTGACCACCACTTGATAGCCCTGCCGCATCAAGCGTGAGATCCCCATTTTGCGCATGCATGGAGAGGTTGCCCTCTGTTTCTATCGTGGTTTTGTTTGTAGTAACTTCTGTTGATTGTTGACGAAACTTATTCTTTTGCTTCGATTTGTCGCCTTCTTTGCCCCTCAGATCCAAATCAAAACTGTTAAAATCTTGCTCTGAAATCGCGTTGAGAGCGCCACCACTGGTGAAATCTCCATTGCCCTTGGTTTTAAACTTTCCCTCAAGGTTCAGTTCACCACCTGTGACAATGGTCAAATCTCCATCACTGTTGACTTCTGTCAAACGGTGCTCACTGCTTTGGGCGTTATAATGCCCTTTTTCCAATGTCTCCTTATGGTCACTCTCTAGCACTAATGAACCAAACGTAGCAGAACCATCGACAATCACCGTCGTCGATCCACCACTGCTCCATTGGCCACCAGTCATGCTTAAATCGCCAAGGGAGTGAATGTTTAAATCCTGTATAGAAATGATTTGAGCCTGCTGCCCGCTCCGATCAACAAAACCATATTCATTCGTGTCACGGATTTTTGCAGTACCATCAATGATTGTCTTCGCATTGAGGGTGATGATATCCCCCAGAATAACCCCTGAAGAGTTGGCTAAAAGATTGCCACTGCTGAGATCTACAGCACCGCTGCCAAGCAAAAAACCACCATTATTGAACAAAGTTTGCGTAGTCGAAACATGCAATGCACCATTACTCAAGATGGTACCACTATTGGTAAGACGGTCCGTCTCTATAGTGATGCCATTGCCTTTTATTCTCGCACTGGCAAGGTTTCCTTGCTGCGTTTTTGCCCCATAAACATCTTGTGCTAAAGAAGTGTTTGGTGCCAAATAAACGTGGGGCACCAAGACCTCTTGTCCGTCGACAAGGTGGGTCTCAAGCCAGATCATATCCTTTTTGATCCCAGCAATTTGCTGGGACGTTAATGGCTTGCCTAGCTCTAACCCCAAGGGATCTTGCTGCTCCACAGCATTGTCATAGAGCGTTTGCATTTGAGCATTGGGATCTTCATCATCAAGAAGAGTGCGATTGCCTGTCAGCTCAAAGATTTGCTCACCCACCAGACGATATTCAAAATAAGCATCGCCCAATCTTTTGAACACGTTTTCAGGCTTATAATTGCCAATCTTTTTTAAGTAATAGTCCGATCCTAAAAATTTACTTGGGTTGATAAAGTCCTGTCGCGTCTCAACTAAAAACGGCACATCCGGTGATTGGCTGCCAGCCAGCTCTGTCTTGACAGAGCTAAGCCCATCTTGCGTTGGCACTTGTATGGATTCTGGTGCGGGTGTTTTTGTGCTCGGTGCAAAAAGTCCTTTGTGCCCTTTCAAACCATTGATGATGCCGTCTAATCGATCATCACTAATCAGTGGTTTGGAGCCATCAAAATCGGTGTTTTTAACACCAGCCAACCCTTTATCGCCAGAGCTTAAGCCAACTTGCTCAACCCCCTCACGCACCGCATGATTGTCAATATAGCCTGTCAACTTGGCATCAAGCGTGCCACCAGCTTCAATCGTGCCATAAACAGCATCATAAGTGCGCGTGATTATTACAGGATCATCAACATATTCCGATGTGTCTGTATCTCCTATTTGAGCCACCCCTGCACCCAAAATATCACCAGATGTAGTCTCAATGCGTGTTGTCGTCTCAATCTTGGTTGTTTCGGTTAAATCACGCCCCTCATTGAGCAGCGTATCGCCATGCATCACAATGTTGCCATTGGCAGCAATTAAACTATAACTATTGCGGATATCGCCGGCATGAACCGTGAGATGACGCCCTGCTAAAATCTGGGCAGCATTATTGGTAAAATGAGGCTGCTGCTGACTAACCGTCGTTGTAACTCTGGTAGTTGTGGTAGTTGTATCAACAAGAAACCACCCATCTGTTTCGGTATGTGATGTTTCATAGACATTGCGATTCACCACTTTATCGCTAACTTCAACTCCACCTTCACGCATGTTGGTAAGCGCTGAGACATCGAAGGTCATATCGCCTGACACGGCTTCTAAAAGACCCGAGCTGTTGATCACATGACCAGCCCGCTCTCCACTTAAACCACGGATGATGAGATTGTCTTCAGCAATGACATCGGCAAACTTATTAATAAAATCCCCATCTAAGGAGAAAATGGCAGATTTCTTGGCATAAATCAGCCCACTATTACTCAGATCAGCGCTCACATTGAGCGCAACCCCATCACCACTTGAACCAATACTGCCGGCATTGTCCAAAACATCTGCGGTTAAGACAAAAGCACCACCACTTTTGAGAACACCGTCTTCACCATTTAAAACCAGAGCAACTTGCCCCAATGACGGATCATGACTTTTTGCCACAAGCGTAAAACTGTCACTGGCTAAAAGCTGACCGGAATTGGCTAAAGACCCAAGCTTCGCATCAACAACACCGCCCACCATGATACCGGAATTGCTTAAAACATCATGGCTGTTGAGAGTCAGTACCCCGCCTTGCGCTTCCACAAGCCCAGTTTGGGTGAGTGTGCCTGCCTTCAGCGTTACATCATAGGCGCCAACCTCACTTGTCTCGCCCATTGTCAATATGCCATCACTGGAAAGCTCTATCCGCTTTTTAGAGACAATGCGCCCCGTTTGGCTGAGATTTGTTTGCGCATGCAAAGCAATGGTATCATTGCTTTCTATTGTGCCACTATTGCTTAAATCACCGTGGCTGGTCAGTTGAAGGTCACCACGCTCAATCTCTATGTGCCCTGCTTGGATCACACTATCAGCAACAATATTGACTGCCCCTTGCGTAGAAATAAGACCATCAACATTCTCAAAACTGCCCACATCAATGCGCAAACCATCCCGCGCTAAAACATGCGCACCTTCATCATGTGTAGCGTTTTGTTGGTCTGAATTTGTCGTTTCAGCGCTTTTATTGACAAAAGACGTTGCAACAATCTTCATCTCACCGGCTAAAGCACTGAGAAGACCAGCCTCATTATTTATATGACCAGCACGTGTCTCTTTCAGCCCACCAATGCTGAGAGCCTCTTCTGCAATCATTCTGCCCTGTGTGTTGGTTAAATCACCATCACTGAATAGATCCATAGATTTTTTGGCGTAAATCAGCCCACTATTGCTGACATTTCCTGCCACATTGAGCGCAACATTCTCACCACTAGAGCCAAGCGCACCGGCATTGTCTAATTGCCCTGCGGTCACAACAAAAACACCACCACTTTGAAGGACACCTTCGGATGTATTCTTCAGAAAGGCTTGTTGCGGATCGGCGCCTTCTTGTGTGCTTACCATCAAATGCAAATCATCGGTTGCAATAAACGTCCCTTGATTGGTAAATGCACCAATATGAGCATCGACACTCTCACCGCGCATTGTGCCGCTATTGATAACCCCATCACGCACTTGAAGGGTTAATGCTCCTTCTTGGGCTTCCACAGTCCCTGCTTGGGTTAAAGCATCAGCACTTAAAACCACATCATAACTTAAAATCGTGCTCTCTTGAGAGGTTGTGAGCATGCCCCCCGCTGTCAAGGCAACCTGCTGCATGCTGACAATATCACCCGTGTGATTGAGGGCACCATGGGCATCCAGCGTTATCTTCCCATTAGACCAGACAGTGCCTTCTTGGATCAGGGCACCGTGATGCGCATAAAGGTCAATTTTTTGCTCTGCCACTAAGCGCGCGCGTGATGTAAGCTCTGCTGCTTCCACCAAAAGAGAACCGCCGGCGCTATAATGTCCAGCGCCTACAGTGAGCCCATCATCGGCGCTCAAGACAATATTCCCCTTGGCACCAATATGGTTGTTTAAAGCGGTGATTTGATTGGTTTTAATGGTCAGATCGCCAAGGGAAGAAACCCCTGTTTGATCATTGTCTTGCATGCGGCTCAGATCAATTGTTGCTGCTTGGATCTCTAAGAGATCACCGGCGGCTATCCGCCCATTCCCCGCCTCAAGCTTTGCTGCCTGTAAATGCAAAGAACCCGTCGCTGACTGTTTACCATCACTCCCAATACCGCTTGCTAGAAGAGCATGGGACTGGAGCTTGATCAGATCGGCGCCCACATCAACAGTACCGCTCGCTGCAACGCGAGCTTGCTCAGCCAGTTCAACATGTTTCAAAGCCTTCAGTTCAACTGCTTCTTCTGAGAAAAGCAGATCTTTCACATGTACACTGTCGTGGTGAGAATGAGCCTTCACCGCTCCTTTGGCGCGTGCTTTAGCAATCACCAGCTTGCCATCACTTGTCAATCTCATGGCGCCTGCATTGGCAACCATGTCTCCTCGCATCTTAACGCCCGCACCTTTATCATTGGCAATCACGCGGATCTGCCCCGCATACATTCCACCAAACTCACTGGAATCAATCGCCAATTCTGGCTCTTTGCCATCAGAACCAAGAGAAGTTGCTTCGCGTTTGTCATAATCAAAATGATTGCGCCCCGCGATAACAGCCAAATCTCCTTTGACCTGTATGGGACCCCCGACACTGATCTTGCGCGAAACAAGATCAAAAATATCTAATGCACTCCCATCAGCCCCACGAGCGCCTATGGTGATATCTCCACCCTCAACACGCAATCCACTCAAAGCGCCATCGGCTCCAATAATCGGTTGTCCAGTCGATAAAGTCACCCGTGGTGTATTAATAAAGCCACAACCGTTACAGGTAATCCCATTGGGATTGGCGATAATAACATCCGCCATTTGCCCGTGTACTTCGCTCACGCCTTCAAGACGCGAGCGATTGGCACTCACCACTTCATTAAGAATAACCTTTGCTGCACCGCTATAACGCAAATTGCCGTTGCCTGGCACCAATCCCCCAAGCTGTGAACGCGAAACCTCCTCAGTCGAATTGTTCAAAATCACGCCATGGGTATCAACATTGAAACTGTCATATTTGTTATGAGAAAGACCCTGTCCATTGGGGCGAACAATATCAATCAGCGGCACATCATTGCCGGCTTTCCCCACCGTGGGGCGGAAAACAGAACCAACCCCATCAGCTGCTTTAATCCCTTGGCTCTCTTGTGCAACAGGACTTCGCGCTCCAAGCGCTTGTGCTTGCAACAACAAAGGCTGAAAAGCTAAGCAAAAGCTTAAAACAAGTGAAAGCCCTTTATGGATCCCTCGCTGCAAAACACAAAGAACGCGCTGCCATAGCTTGTATCCATATCCCAATCTATGCTTTTGATCTTTCAATCCCCGCATCTTCAGCTCCTCATAAAATTCTTTATCTCTTAAAAAAACAACCCATATGGGTATAAACAGCGCAGCGATATTTTTACCGCCCCTTTGCTCTAAAATCTCAATAATGCCCGCACTTGAAATAACCCTGTCGAATTTCCCTTTTCTCGCACTGTCGATTGGGTTAAAATATTTGAATAAGACACATCAACATCCGTAATGTCTCCGGTTGCATGGAAACCAAGAGTTGCCCCAACGAGGCTCCCGCCAAAACTGTTTTTGTTTACATCATTGGCTACAGCCCCCAGATCAAGCGCCATATAAGGGGCAAATTGGCTCATAAATTTACGCCCCATTCTCGAAGAAAAACCTGGCAACAACAGCGACAATTCATTGCGCCAAAATGCCCCATTATTGCCGTAATAAATCGCCTCACGCACCCCACGCACAGAGGAACTACCACCAAGCGATATTTGCTCTGAACTAAACAACGTGTCGGGTGATAATTGTCCTGAAAACAGCGTGTTATAGCGAAAGTTATACTGTTTGAGCGAAAAAGGACGCACGTAGCCTAGGGAAAAAGACAATTTGGAAAATTGCCCTTTGGGTGAATTTTTTGTTGTATTCTCTTGCTCTTTATCGTCATAAGCGCCAAGAATTGCCAACCCTTTATGAAACCCTATATGCGCGCTTAATTCTCCTCCAAGCCACTTGCGCGAATGATCAAGCTCAAAGGTTGCAATAGCCAATTTACGGCTGGAAACATCAACCCGACTGCCCATAATAAAATTATCAGAATATTTCCATGTCAACCGTCCTGTAAGCCAGGTCTTTCCCTCTTGATCACGGTCGATAACCCGTGAAATCCACGGTGTAAGCGATAAAGACTTACCCGCAGTCATAATATCGGAAAATATTCCCTTAACACTCGAATGATATTGGCTCCACGTCCCATCAAAACCTGTTGTCCAAGTGCCATAGGGAAGAGAAAATGATCCCGTTAGAGTATCACTATTGGGACGCTTGTGAGAAAAATGATACGGACTACCATCCATAGAACGCTGATAGCTAAACGACCATTGATCATTGATCCCCAACAGATCATCAAAAGAAAGGCTCAAGCGCGTTTGATAAAGCCCTGTTGCTTTAGCGCCAAGATTATCGCTGGAAAGCGTAATAAGCCAAGGTTTCTGTTTTTCAATATGAACATCGAGTACCGAACCACCCGAATTGCCACCAGCACCAAGATTAATGGTGGCTTGGCGTGAGAAAAGCCGATTGATTTGATCAAGCCCTTGCTCTATCTGGCGCAGATTGGTCGGTTTTCCAATAAGGTTTGGAAAAGCCGTGGTGATTTCTCCTTGAAGTCTCCTCTCAACTTTATGCCCATCAAGGGTAATATCTTCCATCACACCTTCAACAACAACAATCTTGAGATGACCGCCGCTTAAATCTTGCTCAGGCAAATAAGCCCGCACTGCAATATAGCCGCGCTTCATATAAAGCTTGGTCACCGCTTTGAGCACTTTATTGATTTCGGCAATCCCCAAACACCGTCCTTCCCAAAGAGAAATGGCTTCATGAAGGTCGGTATGAGAAATCAACTGAGCACCAACAAATTCAATGCTTTTGATCAGCAAACAGGTTGTACTAGGCGAAGCACCATAGGGAGATATGGTATCATCGTCTGGCAAAAATACCTCATGGGTTTTGTTTTTACGCTGCAATTGCTGAAAACGCTGTTGTTGCGTTTGTTGTCGTTGGATGCTCTCTGATTGATTAATCGCTTTCTCACGAATGTTTTGGGCAAAACTCGCCAACGAGAAAAGGCACAAAATAGCCGCAAAAACAAAAGTGAAAAAAAATCTATGCATTCATTGTGCCCTCAAAGTGAGCAACCAAATGAACCATATCATCAGCGTCACAGAAAAAATCGCTAACCGCGTAACAATTTTTTAATTTTTTGATGAGAGTAATACTTATAACATCTGAGAGAAAAGCATAGACTGTACTGTATACACTTGCTTTATTAGTTGTGCAAACCATATCATTTCCCCCGCTTTTGAAGATTTTACAATGACACTACAAAATGACAATCATACACTCTAATATGCTTCTTAATTTTAAGGTGTTGCATGTAATATAATCTTGAGCTTCAAGTAAAGACTCTTATTCATAGAATATACCAAATTTATTGGAACTGTTACATATTAGAGACAACAAAAAACTATCCATTATTATCGCTTGATAAGAAAAATAGCATGACAATCGCTTATTTACTAAAATAAGAAAAAAGAAAATGCGTAATGCCATAACTTATGACGAATTAGCGCATTTTAAAACTGCTTATCCCAATGAAAAAACACTAAAGATGATATCTTTTTTACGGTTATGGTCTCTTGCATTCAGAAGATTATCGCTCTCGTTATGTCAATAACCTCTCTAAAGAATTGCCGTGTATCCCGTGTGTAAAGAGTGCTGATGATTTTTGGAAATTTGTGACAGCAGGGCGTGAACTCGGTCATTTGCACGTAAACTATGAAACTGTAGAACCTTATCCTGTCACCTTTAAAAAGGGTAATCCAAAAGTTACAGAGATCTCTAATCCCGAAAAGTTTTATTATGTGACTGAAATGAAATTTGCTGGGAATAGTAAGGAAAAGGATAAATCAACTGTTATTTATAATAGCAATATCATCATGACAGATATCTCTCTTGAATGGGTTATGGGGCGTCAATGCGTTAAGACAGATAAAAAGAGTGGCATTGTTAATGATGCCAATCGCTATGCTGTTGAAACCGTTGGCAACCCTGCTTATCCATTAGAGTTATTTCAAAGGGTTATCACTGTAAGTCTAGAAACAATGAAAATCGTTAAGAACTTACCCAAATTGGTATTAAGAGAAACTGAATAACTTAAAAGCATGCTCACATAATGGGTATGATAAACTCATAAGGGGTATAAGGTCTTATAGCTATAGGTTCCTATACCCCCTTTATACATTGCTTACATACAATCTTTAAAAGGATAATTTATCATGCGTTATTCTAAAAAGAAGAAACTTGCACTTTTAGATACTCTTATTTGGATTGCTTTAAAACTTTTAAGAAATCCACTCTTAAATAGAATTAGATTTTTTTACATTGCCTTTAAGAGGTTATACCGTAATCTAAAATGAGTGCTTTATCCTTTTCAAAAGCTTTGTTTAAAGAGAGTTATGTATATTCATTTTACTTATAGGTTTTGTAGGTTCTTAAAACCCCCAAAACCCCTACAAAACCCCTTTAAATGTATATTATAGATTGTATTTACGGATTGTATTTAATATAGGTTGTTTATTTAAAACATTAACATATTGAAATATAATGATTTTTATTTTGGATTAAAAAAATAAAATAATACGTACAAAAAGCACCCCCAAAACTCATAACTATAAAGATCTTGATAGCATCTCTTATGAGTTACAAGATATCTTTTGAAAAGCTTTAAAGGATCACATGATTTTTATAAAGCACGTTGTAATCATTCTCTAAATCATAAGGTTATCTATTCAAAAGAACTGATTAAATTCATAAAAGGGATTTTAATAACGTAATCAGTTTTTACTTTCATACGCTTTTCATAAGACACGTTTTAATGACACACTAAAATAATCACTTTTGTCAGTTCAATTTACTGACAGATAACTGACAAATATATATTATTAATTGTATTTAAGGTTGTGTTATCTATATAAGTTGTATCTTAAAAAGACTAACATATTGAAATATAATGCTTTTAATTTTTTATCATTTTAAAAAAATAGTATAGGGTCTAAAAAGAACTGACACAACTGACAAAAGTCTATTAAAAGGGATTTTGCTAATCTCTATAATGATCAGTTTCTATTGAGATATTTTCATAACAGACAATAAATCACAATTATCCTATTTATCGTTTCTCTTATGAAAATGAAAAATGATGCCATGGCTATAAAGAACATAACAGCTATAGAGAAAGCAAAAATGCAAATGAAAGCATTTGTTATAAGAGCGCGGTGCTATTAAGGTCGTTTAAATTAAAGCCCCTTATAAACAAAATTCACAAAAAATTTAAAATTCATTTAGTAACAAAATTGATAGGTTATAAAGTTTAAAATACACATCATGAGAGCGTTTCTAAATATTATAAATGTATAGATTCAGAAAATAACGCAATCTTTTAAGAAAGCTAATAATATAGCTTTAAAAGCATATAAATATAAAAGAAGCAACTAATAGTCATAAGATATTATCAATACACAACGTATTTAAAAAATACAAAAAAATATCAAAAAAGATAAAATATTGTTTGACAATAAATACGTATTTTGTTATATGAATATTCAAGTGATTAGAAAACACTTTGAAACGACAAGCGGATAGATTACGAAACAATCTTTCCAACGCTTTTAAAAATTGGCTATCTTTTATACTTTTGTTAGTATATGAGGATTTTGTCGGGTGTGTTTACACCATACAATACTCTTTATGAGAAAAGTGTAAGCAGCGGACTTGTCGCCGTGTTTTCTAGCACCCGATGCCCTCTATAGGCTGTTAATAGAAAATTTAATTACGACAAGGTTTTAATTATGAAAAATACAGTAAAAAACATCCCCGTTATCTCTAATATTGCAAATGAAACCGCGCTTGCTAATCAACAAGAGCCTGCAAAAAAATACGAATTTACAGGAGAGACAATAGAGGTTGGTGATTATACTCTTTATCGCATTCGGGCTTTAAGGGATTTTGCTAATATAAAAGCTGGTGATTTAGGCGGCTTTATACATAAGGTTGCAAATTTAGCTCATAATGGTGATTGTTGGGTCGGTGACAATGCCATGGTTTATGGGGATGCTCGTGTTTACGATAATGCCCATGTATATGACAATGCAAAAATTACTGGATCTGCAAAAATTTATGAAAATGCAAGGGTCTATGGCAATGCTAGCGTGCATATTAGAGCTGAGGTTTATGGCAATGCGCAAGTATATGAGAACGCATTGGTTTATGGTGATATTTTTGGACATGCTAAAGTGTATGGAAATGCAAAAATTTATGACACTATTTATGGCAAGTTTCTTGATAAAACTAGAATTTATGGCAATGCTGAGGTTTATGATAAAGCACGTGTTTTAGGAACCTCTCAGGTTTATGATAATGCCCATGTTTATGAAAATGCTATAGTTTTTGATAATGCTAGGGTTTGCGATAATGCCCATGTTTGTGGCGCTGCTATGGTCAATAGAGAAGCCAAGATTTATGGGAATGCTATAGTGACTGGTTATGCCCATGTTTATGATAGGGGCTGCGTTTATGACAATGCCAAGGTTTATGGCAAGGTTTATGGTGGCGCTTGGGTTTCCAATAATGCTTTAATTTCTGATAATGCTGAGGTTTATGATGATGCTCGCATTTATGACAATGCAAAAATTTATGGCAAGGTCCATGGTGATGCTCATGTCTATGGCAATGCCAAGGTAATTGGCTATACTGAGATTGGTGGTGATACCAAAATTGGTGGCAATTATAAAGAATCTGTTATCACTGGTGATATTGTTTTTACAACTGTGTAAATGACGCGCGGGCGCGGCGGGGGCGCCCCCCTTTAAACATTTCATTCTAAAATTCAAATCTATTTATAAAGGAATTGTGCTATGCAAAAAAGTTTGCACTCACAAATGAGACACGTGTATTTAATAATCAAACTCTTTATCGCATCCAAGCATTAAGGGATTTTGACGATGTTAAGGCTGGTGCCTTGGGTGGTTTTATTGAAAATGAAAGTAACCTCTCTCATGATGGCAATTGCTGGGTTTACGATAATGCTCTTGTTTTAAATCCTGCCCATATTTATGAAAATGCCAAGGTTTTTAATAACGCTATTATAATGGGTAGTGTTTATGGCAATGCCCATGTATGTGACCGTGCCCGCGTTTATGCAAATGCTCATGTTTATGACAATGCGCATCTTTCTTATAATGCTTGGGTTTATCATCAGGCGCGGGTTTATGGAAATGCAAAATTATCAGGAAATGCTCGTATTCATAGCAAGGCGGTAGTTTATGATCATGCTGTTATCAGTGGCGCTGCTAAAATTTATGGCAAGGTTTATGGGAATGCTAGCGTGGG
>NZ_JBHIOQ010000044.1:0-1435 GCF_042195565.1 Bartonella sp. AP88XZML
ATGGCGTGGACAATCGGCATTTGCTCTTGGAGCTGGTTATACATCTGAAAATGGAAAAATCCGCTCTAATCTCTCTGCCACGAGTGCTGGTGGTCATTGGGGAATAGGTGGTGCAATCACTCTGAAAATAAAATAATACGAACAATAAAAACCGAACAAAACATTCACCCTTATTTATTGAAATGAGGGTGAATGTTTTTTTACAGACGCATAGTATTTATCTAGAGATAAGCATAATATTTGATGACGATATAAACTTTGAGGTTTTATAGAAGCCCCTTATATGCTTTTATTGCAAAAAGATCACAGTAGAATCCATATTGCTAAAAAGTTATATTTTTATGTTGCTATTTTCTTGAACAGTCTATAGTCATGCAGGAATGTATATTAATAAGACTCATTTTGATAAAATAACTTTCAAAGGGGGGATAAGTAGTGCGTAAAGATAAAAGATACATCAAAGGATCACGCATATATCATTACATGATATTTTAAGAAGAGAAGTCCTAACTAAAAAAGCAATTATCCGAAGCAAGTTAGATATCGGACACACTACAATCTCTTTTTATTTTACTTGTTATTAATAAAAAAATGCTTTCTAATAAAACTAAAGTCTATAATTAAGAAAAAACATACTAAAACCTTTTTTAGAGCATTTTATAGTAACCACTACCAAGTAAAAAGTAATATTAAATATGGAAGACCTCTTTTTTAGTTAGTAAAAAACAGCACACTAAAACCCTTAGATTCTAAATATATTATTTCTATGTCCACAAAACATAAATCAAAAACAAACACTTAGATCTCAATACAGAAAGCACAAACAAAACAAAAGACTCAAAATGTTCATATCCTAAGCAATGATCCTCTATTATGAATTCCAAAGAGATTAATAATGCTAAAATGTGTCTTTTTTATGTTTTGGAGGTGTTTTTAAGTTTTTTCATTGGAGAATTTGTTATGAAAAAATTATATGCCACATTAGCACACGATGATGCAAATGGGACTCATTTTCCTTATCCCTTGTCTTTGGTGAGGGTGCTTTTGTTGGTTGCAATAGTGGCGTTTTTATCGAATGTTTCTCCTAGTTTTTCGGCAAATGTCGATTTAAGCAAAATGTTCCTTGAAGGTGTCGAGAGTGCTGTTGTAGGAACTCCACAAAATGTTATCTCTGCTTATAATAGCGATAACAGTGAATTAGATGCTTCTAGTGCATCAAAGGAAAATTATATAACAGCGTTGAGTGTTGCGACGACACCTAAGGGGGATGCTACCAGTGACTATGCAAATTTTCTCATCAATACTCTTTCTGGTAACAGTGATAAGAATTCCACAATAAAGACTGATAATAGTTCTGTAATAAATACTTTGACACCAAGACAACTTATTCCTGTTAGTGAAATGCAGCGAGACACGAAAGCTGATCAAGGTGTTG
>NZ_JBHIOQ010000046.1:0-16129 GCF_042195565.1 Bartonella sp. AP88XZML
ACACCTTAAAAACTCTTTGAAAAAAAATAAATTGGTACAAAACCTAGTGGCAAATTATACAAAACCCGCTGGCAAGCTACAATCCCGATTTTTCTGATGATAAACTAGGGTGTACAATTGTTCAGTTCTCGGATTTTTTTCGTGTTATGCTGATGAAATATCAACAAGGTGTTTGGTTAGATACAGATGTTTACCTTGTTAAACAATTTCATCCAGATGCGGATAAGGTTTGGTTGGCAAGAAAAATAATACAAGAGTAGGCGTTTCTGCACTTTATTTTCCGCCCAATAACCCTATTATAAAAATATTTGAGGATTATTGGGCTGGCACAGAAATTATTCCTCATTGGCTTGGGTTTAAGCGTCGTGTTTGGAGACCGTTCTGGTTAAAGAGGAAAAAATGCCGATTTTACCGGGAAATCTTGGCGTTACAATATTTGGCAATGATGGTATTTCACGATTAGCAAAACGATATGGTTTTTTTCATGAAGCAAAGGAAAAGGAAACTTTTTATTATTGGACTGGGCGAAAAACTGAACGTATTTTTGAACCAGCTTTTGGTGTAAAGCCGCTTACAGATTCACGCTTGATAGGCTTTCATATTCACAGAAAGACAAAGACTACGAAAAGACCTCAGGAAGGAAGTTTTTACCATTGGGCGGTATCTCGCATTCTGGATGTTCATCATTTGTTTAGGTAGAGTTATTATTGCTATTTTAACTATTGAGATTTTAATCTATCTTATACAATCTCTTGATTGTAGCTTGCACAAGAGAGTAATGTTAACATATGGATAAAAACATTGAATGTGTAAAGAGCGGTTGTTATATGAACGGAAAGTAAAAATATGAGTGATCCAATGAAAACAGCATTAAGCCTTGTTCCTATGGTTATTGAACAAACCAATCGTGGTGAGCGGGCCTATGATATTTTTTCCCGTCTTTTAAAGGAGCGGATTATTTTTATTAATGGTCCTGTTGAAGATGGTATGGCAATGCTTGTTTGTGCACAATTGCTTTTCTTGGAAGCGGAAAATCCTAAAAAAGAAATTAGTCTTTATATTAATTCTCCAGGTGGAGTCGTAACATCTGGTATGGCTATTTATGATACTATGCAGTTTATTCGCCCTCCTGTTTCTACGCTTTGCATGGGGCAAGCGGCATCTATGGGGTCTTTATTGTTAACGGCTGGAGCAAAAGGTCATCGTTTTACATTGCCAAACGCACGTATTATGGTGCATCAACCATCTGGTGGTTTTCAAGGTCAAGCTTCAGATATTGAGCGACATGCGCAAGATATTATAAAGATGAAACGGCGTTTAAATGAAATTTATGTTCAACATACGAGTCAAGATTATGAGGTTATAGAGAGAACTCTCGATCGCGATCATTTTATGACAGCAGAAGAAGCCAAAGCGTTTGGCTTAGTTGATGATGTTATACAATACCGTGCAGAAACTAAAAAAGAAGAAAAAGATTAAGAATTTTTATAGAAAAAACAGCTACTTTAAATCAAGAGTTTTATAAAAAATATCGCAAAATAAGAGAAACACCTAAAAGTATTGAGACATGCATGGTTTTCTATATGTCTTTTAGTTTTCATGATGAAAGGCTTCCTTTGAAAAGGCAAAGTGTTCATATATTGTGGTGAAAGGAAAGAAAAATGAGCAAAATTAGCAATAGCGGGAACGAATCAAAAAATACTCTCTATTGCTCGTTCTGCGGCAAGAGTCAGCATGAGGTGCGTAAGCTCATTGCGGGGCCTACTGTATTTATCTGTGATGAATGTGTAGAGCTTTGCATGGATATTATTCGGGAAGAAAATAAGTCTTCTGGGGTTAAGGTGCGTGATGGTGTTCCTACGCCACAGGAAATTATAACAGTTCTTGATGACTATGTTATTGGTCAGCAGCATGCAAAGCGTGTTCTTTCTGTTGCTGTTCATAATCATTATAAACGGTTGGCGCATCAGTCTAAAAGCAATGATATTGAGTTGGCTAAATCAAATATTCTTCTTGTTGGTCCAACGGGTTGTGGTAAAACTTATCTTGCACAAACATTAGCACGTATTATTGATGTGCCTTTTACGATGGCGGATGCGACCACTTTGACTGAAGCGGGTTATGTGGGAGAAGATGTTGAAAATATTATTTTGAAGCTTCTTCAAGCAGCAGATTATAATGTTGAACGTGCGCAGCGTGGTATTGTTTATATTGATGAGGTTGATAAGATTTCTCGTAAAGCAGACAATCCTTCTATTACAAGAGATGTTTCGGGGGAAGGAGTTCAGCAAGCATTATTAAAAATTATGGAAGGAACGATTGCTTCTGTTCCTCCTCAAGGTGGACGTAAGCATCCGCAACAAGAGTTTCTTCAGGTTGACACCACAAACATCTTATTCATTTGTGGGGGAGCTTTTGCAGGTTTAGAACGGATTATTTCAGGGCGTGGTGAAAAAACTTCTATTGGTTTTTCTGCGACTGTTAAGGCTCCGGATGAGCGTTGTGTCGGTGAAATTTTTCGTGATTTAGAGCCTGAAGATCTTATTAAATTTGGTTTAATACCAGAATTTATTGGGCGGCTTCCTATAGTCGCTACCTTAGAGGATTTAGATGTTAACGCCCTCATGCAAATTTTATCCCAACCTAAAAATGCGTTAGTAAAGCAATATCAGCGTCTTTTTGAAATGGAGAATGTTGAGTTAGCATTTCATGAAGATGCTTTACGTGTTATTGCAAAGAAAGCAATTGAACGTAAAACTGGTGCTCGTGGTTTACGTTCTATTATGGAGAAGATCCTTCTTGAGACGATGTTTGAGCTACCGGCTCTTGAAGGCGTTCAAAAAGTGGTTATTTCGAGTGATGTCGTTGATGGTAAAGCGCGTCCTCTTTATATTTACTCAGAACGTGCAGAAGATAAAGAAAATGTATCAGCATGACATTGTGCGATGCACAATATAAAAGGTGGTAGTGAACGGTATTTGATAGGTGTTTCTAATAATATCATTATAATGCTTGATTTATGTATGAGTAATTACCACTTCATGTACAGTGAAGAGCTGAGATTTTCTAAAGGTGGGCTAATTGTTGTAGATAGCTCATAGGCTCCAGAAAGGAGAGTTATGCAATATATTGATGAAAAGACAGATGAAGTAAGAGATGGGGTTTATGCTGTTTTACCTCTTCGTGATATTGTTGTCTTCCCCCATATGATTGTTCCACTTTTTGTGGGCCGCGAAAAATCAATTCGTGCTCTTGAAGAAACGATGGCGGTTGATAAGCAAATACTATTGGTGACACAAAAAAATGCTTCTGATGACGATCCAAAATCAGAGGATATTTATCATATTGGTACATTTGCTAATATTCTTCAACTTTTAAAGCTTCCTGATGGTACTGTAAAGGTTTTGGTTGAAGGAACTGCACGTGCAAAAATTAGTCAATTTGCTTTAAGTGAAGGTTATCATCAGGCTTTTGCAACTGTTACAGAAGAACCTAGAGAGAGTGATGTTGAGATTGAAGCTCTTTCAAGGTCAGTGATTACTTATTTTGAAAACTATGTAAAGCTTAATAAAAAAATCTCTCCTGAAGTTGTGAATGCGATTGGCCAGCTTGATAATCCTTCTAAGCTTGCCGATACGATTGCTTCTCATTTGATGATTAAACTGGCAGAAAAACAGGAAATATTAGAGCTCTTACCTGTGCGGGCCCGTCTTGAACGTGTTTTGTCCTTCATGGAAGGAGAAATTTCTGTTTTGCAGGTTGAAAAACGTATTCGTTCGCATGTTAAACGGCAAATGGAAAAAAACCAACGAGAATATTATCTCAATGAGCAGATGAAGGCTATTCAAAAAGAGTTAGGAGCAGGTGATGATAGCCGAGATGAACTCTCTGAATTAGAAGAACGTATCAAGAATACAAAACTATCCAAGGAAGCACAGGAAAAAGCTGGAGCAGAATTGAGAAAATTACGGAATATGTCTCCTATGTCTGCAGAAGCGACAGTTGTACGTAACTATCTTGATTGGTTATTAGCAATGCCTTGGGGTAAAAAATCTAAGATTAAAAACAATTTAGATTTTGCTGAAAAGGTCATGAATAATGAACATTTTGGTCTTGAAAAAGTTAAGGAGCGAATTATTGAATATTTGGCTGTACAAAGTCGCGCGTCAAAGATAAAAGGTCCCATTATTTGTTTGTTAGGTCCTCCAGGTGTAGGGAAAACATCATTAGCGCGCTCTATTGCAAAGGCAACGGGACGTGAGTATGTTCGTATCTCATTGGGAGGTGTCCGAGATGAAGCAGAAATTCGTGGACATCGCCGAACATATATTGGCTCGATGCCTGGGAAAATTATCCAGTCTATGAAAAAAGCAAAAAAATCTAATCCGCTTTTCTTGCTTGATGAAATTGATAAAATGGGCCAAGATTTTCGTGGTGATCCTTCATCCGCTTTATTAGAAGTTCTTGATCCTGAACAAAATGGTACATTCATTGATCACTATTTGGAAGTTGAATATGATCTTTCTGATGTCATGTTTATCACAACTGCCAATACGCTTAATATTCCAGGTCCGTTAATGGATCGTATGGAAATTATTCGTATCGCTGGTTATACTGAATGTGAGAAAATGGAAATTGTTAAACAGCATCTTTTACCAAAGGCACTAAAAGATCACTGTTTATCTAAAAAAGAACTCAGTATTTCTGATGGCGCACTAAGGTCAATTATTCAGTTTTATACACGTGAGGCAGGCGTTCGTAACCTTGAACGTGAACTCATGAAAATTTCCCGCAAATCCGTTACAAAAATTCTCAAAACACATCAAAAATCTGTAAAAGTTACAGAAAGTAATATTCATGATTTCTTGGGTGTTAAACGTTATCATTACAATCAGATTGAAGGAGAAAATCAAGTTGGTGTTGTAACAGGTCTTGCGTGGACAGAAGTCGGTGGAGAGTTATTGACTATTGAAGGAGTTATGATGCCCGGCAAAGGGAAGATGACTGTAACTGGAAATTTACGTGATATTATGAAAGAGTCCATTTCAGCGGCAGCATCTTATGTACGTTCTCGTGCTGTTGATTTTGGTATTGAACCTCCACTTTTTGAAAAACGCGATATCCATGTTCATGTTCCAGAGGGTGCGACACCAAAAGATGGCCCATCGGCTGGGATTGCAATGGTGACAGCAATTGTTTCGGTCCTTACAGGAGTAGCTGTGCATAAAGATATTGCAATGACTGGTGAAATTACTTTACGTGGACGCGTTTTACCCATTGGTGGATTAAAAGAAAAACTCTTAGCAGCTCTTCGAGGAGGGATAAAAAAAGTACTTATTCCTGAAGAAAATGCAAAAGATTTGGTTGATATTCCTGATGATGTCAAAAATAATATGGAAATTATTCCGGTAAATCATGTGAGTGAAGTTTTGAAACACGCTTTGGTTCGTTTTCCAGACACTATTGAATGGAAAGAACCCTCTACAGGGGCTGTGCCAATCCGGTCAGAGAGCAGTGATAGTGAAGGAATACAGATTGCGCACTGATTCACTTGTATCATTTATAACGGCATTTTTTAGGTGGTAGAAGATGTTGTTGAGGTTATTATTCTGTTTTTTGTTGGAAAAAGTGAAAAATTCCGTGAATAACTGTGATTATTGCTAAAAAAACAATGTTTTGGATAAAAATAAGACTTCTGTTTGCTGTACTTTTCAATAAACTGACCAATAACATGATTAAGTCATGTTCAGGTAATATAGGGAAAGGAAATATTTTATGAATAAAAGTGAATTCGTTAGCTCCGTTGCTGAAAAGGCAGGTGTTTCGAAAGCGCAAGCTGGTGCTGTTGTTGATGCTTTTATGGCTTCTGTAACAGAAGCTTTGGCTTCAGGGGGAGATGTTCGTCTTCCAGGTTTTGGCACTTTTGAAGTTTCTCATCGTGCTGCAACAAAGGGGCGTAATCCTTCAACTGGTGCTGAAATCGATATTCCAGCACGTTCTGTACCCAAATTTTCTGCAGGAAAAAGCCTTAAAGAAGCAGTTAATAAAAAATAATTTAAGCTACATTAAAAAAACCCGATTTATTTATAAGCGGGTTTTTTTTTAACACATGTGTTATGCTTGTTTTTCACATAAAACTTTGAGATCCTTGCGATGCTTTTTATTTTCATGTATTGCTGGAAATATATTGTTTTAGTCTTTTCAATAAAATATTGCACTGTATTAATTGAGCGCGGGTATGGCTTATAAAATGTAATATTAACTTTTATTACGCTGAAGTGTTACGGTATTTATTTCAAAACAAGATCCGTAAATAATATGAAGCGGAAAACTCTGTAAAGTCCATAAAAGTTATTATATATCACCATTTACGCTTAATAAAAGCGCATGTTGGTGCCACCGTGCTATCTATTTTTCTCAGTTCCTATAATGTTGCGACTAGCCCCAGATATCTGAGACGAGTGCATAAGGGATAGTTTTATTCTTTTACTCTTATACGCCAACCTTTCTTGTGACGCACCAAGAGGATAATTTTTATTGATTTATTAGAGAGTCTGAAATGAAAGAATCTTATGATATTCAGATTTGGTTTTTAATATTGGGATTTTTCTTGGCATTTGAGAGGGGAGAGATAGCTCCAGCTCTATCCTACAAATATTTTTTCCATATCTTTATTTCACTTGTGATATGCAAGCAAGTATTTTTCCTTCATCATACAAGAGTTAAAATGAGAGAACATCACAAATTTTGAGGGAGGAAGTTACAAAACAGAAAAATTACTCTTATAAAATAATATACATTACGTAATATAAAAACTATTAATAAAGATAGTACAGTATTAATTGTGTATTTTCCATTTATTTATTTTGATTATTCATAATATATTTATATAATTATTTTGTTTTTAGTCATTAAATCATATTAAATTGTTGATAGCGGTAAAGTTTTTTTATAGCCAAAAGTTATTTTACAGCATCTACATAATTGAATAAATGATGAAACGTAGGGTAGTATTTATTGATTGGGGGAGACAGTCTTTAAAAGGCTTTAGAATGATTTTTTCACGAGAGTCATAAAGATCTATTCAGTAGGAGAGAGGCGAATCGTATGTTTTTTATAAACAGGAGCTCTTTGATTCTTTATTTGCTAACCACTGAGTACAATCATTGAGAGCTCTCGCTGTTATGGCTTGTTTTTTTACTAATTTTTTTTCTTTACTTGGTAAGCGTTTTCCTGAATGTTTAATAGAAGCAATAGGCGGAAAGAGTCCGAAATTGATATTCATTGGCTGAAAAGATTGTGTTTCTGCTTTTTCATCTATGATGTGTCCCCCTGTAATATGATTCAAAAGGGCTCCGAATGCTGTAGTTTGTGGGGGTAGGCAAGGGGAAATATGATGATATTCGGCAGCAGCAAAACGTCCAGCAAGAAGCCCTATTGCCGCTGATTCTACATAACCTTCACATCCGGTAATTTGCCCTGCAAAGCGTAGTTGTTTTTTTTGTTTTAAACGAAGGGTTTGATCAAGAATAATTGGCGAGTTGAGGTAGGTATTGCGGTGAAGACCACCAAGACGCGCAAACTCTGCTTTTTCAAGACCTGGAATCATTCTAAAAATACGAATTTGTTCACCATATTTCAGTTTTGTTTGAAAGCCGACCATATTATAAAGCGTTCCAAGTTTATTATCTTGGCGTAATTGAACGACAGCATAGGGTTTAACTGTAGGGTTATGGGCATTAGTTAAGCCCATAGGTTTCATAGGACCATGTCTTAACGTTTCAAGTCCGCGCTCAGCCATAATTTCAATGGGGAGGCATCCATCAAAATAGGGCGTTTTTTCAAAGTCACGAAACTCTGTTTTTTCAGCATTTTTTAACTCTTCAACGAATGTTTCATATTGTTCTTTGTTGAGGGGACAATTAAGATAATCTTTTCCTGTTCCCTCAGGACCAATTTTATCATAGCGAGACTGATACCAACAAATGTTGATATCAATACTGTCGGTATGGATAATAGGCGCAATTGCATCAAAAAAAGAAAGAGCTTTTATACCGGTTATTGCTTGTAATTTTTGAGCAAGTGCAGGCGATGTAAGGGGTCCTGTTGCAATGACAACATGTTTCCAAGCTTTAGGAATTTCTTGAACTTCTTCACGTTTGATTGTTATAAGAGGGTGATTTTCAAGTGCTGTCGTAACGGTTTTTGAAAATCCATCACGGTCAACAGCAAGAGCACTACCTGCGGGAACTTTGTTGGCATCAGCAGCTTTCATAATTAACGATTTTGCTAATCGCATTTCAGCATGTAAAAGCCCTACGGCATTGGTTAATGAATCATCGCAACGAAACGAATTTGAACAAACCAGTTCTGCCAATTTATCGGTTTTATGGGCATCTGATTTTTTTTCGGGTCGCATTTCATGCAAAACAACAGAAATTCCTGACTGAGCGATTTGCCAGCTTGCTTCACACCCCGCAAGACCGCCACCGATGATATGAATTGGGATATCAAATGTCTTTAACATAATTGACTTTTAGCGTAAGCAGTTATGTATGAAAAGCATAGATTTTGTTTTTTTTATATATTTGTTTGCTTTTTTTCTGTAATTAATGGTATAGAAACGCCGCTTGTATAAGGTTATTAGCTTGTAAGTTTGAGCGGATGTGGCGAAATTGGTAGACGCACCAGATTTAGGTTCTGGCGGGAGACCGTGGGGGTTCGAGTCCCTCCATCCGCACCAAAGCAATCCCTTAAGTGCTACGGATTTCTACGTGTCTGAAATTCCGCTTCATGGTAAATGTAACACTCGAAGTGTTAGAATGTAATGATTATTAGAGTGGGTTGATCCCTCTCCTTAGAAAAATGAAGGTGTTTAATGCAGGTTACCGAGACGCTTAATGAAGGACTGAAGCGCGAAATTAAGATCGTGGTTCCAGCGAAAGATTTAGAAGAAAAGTTGAATGAACGATTGGATGATACCAAGGGAAAAATCAAGCTTAATGGTTTTCGTCCCGGTAAAGTGCCTAGTGGGCATTTGCGAAAAATGTATGGTAAATCCTTTATGGCTGAGATTCTCAATGAGATACTCAGTGATGCACCCCGTTCTATTTTAGCAGACCGCAATGAACGTGCAGCGATGCAGCCAAAAATTGATATAGATGAAGATGAAAAAATTCTAGATGGCAAAGCTGATTTTACTTTTAGTTTAAAGTATGAAGTTTTACCAAAAATTGACATTAAAGATTTTGAACATATTAAGGTTATCCGTGAAATTGCAACTATTCCTGAACAGGATATTGATGATCAAGTCAATCGCGTCCTTTCTTCTACGCGTAATTATTCCCTAAAAGAGGGGAATTCTGAAGAAGGTGATCGTATTACTATAGATTATCAAGGTAAGCTTGAAGGCATTCCATTTGAAGGCGGGGCAGATAGTGATGCACAACTGATTCTTGGGTCAAAACAATTTATTCCTGGTTTTGAAGAGCAATTGGTTGGTGTGAAAGCTGGGGATGTAAAAACGATTTTTGTTAAATTTCCTGATAATTACAGTGCGGCACATTTGGCGGGACGGGAAGCAGAGTTTGACATTACTGTCAAAGCTGTCTTTAAACCAGATGAATTAAAAATTGATGATGAAGCAGCGCAAAAAGTTGGTTTAGAGTCTCTAGATCGCTTACGTGAGGTCGTTCGTGGGCAGATTGAAAGCCAATATGGTTCAGTGACACGTCAAAAAGTTAAGCGTCAAATTCTTGATGCTTTAGATGCTGATTATAATTTTGAGATTCCTGAAGAACTTTTAGAGGTTGAGTTTAACAATATATGGGCTCAGGTTAATGATGATTTGAAAAAGGCTGGGCGCAGTTTTGAAGATGAAGGTATTACAGAAGAAAAGGCACGGGAGGAATATCGTGTCCTTGCGCAGCGTCGTGTTCGTCTTGGTTTGGTGCTTTCTGAAATTGGAATGAAGGTTGGTGTTAAAGTTAGTGAAGATGAGCTAAAAGCAGCCGTTTTTGATCAGGTTCGCCAGTATCCTGGACAAGAGAAAGAGATTATGGATTTTTTCCGTAAGACTCCGGAAGCTGTTGAAAATCTACGTGCTCCGATTTTTGAAGAAAAGGTCATTGATCATTTATTAGCACAGATAAAAGTCACAGATAAAGAAGTGACGGTTGAAGAGTTGATGAAAGAATATGACGAATCAGATGTCCCTGAAGAAAAGCCGGCAAAGAAAAAGTCTGCAGTGAAAGAAACGTCTACAGAGAAAAAACCAGCTAAGAAAAAGGCTCCTAAAAAAGCTTAATATTTATGCAAACAACACAAGCCCGATAAAATCGGGCTTGTGTTGTAAGATTTATATCCTAGGATTGCACTGAGAGAATGGTTTTAGATAAGCCATGAGTGAATTTTAAAATATTGGTAGTGGATTGGCAATGAGCATCATTGATACGCGTACTCCTGATTCTAAGCGTTTTATTTCTGGAGTTACAGGTGATTGGGAAGTCATCATTGGCATGGAAGTTCATGCGCAAATCATATCAAATTCGAAACTTTTTTCAGGAGCATCAACCAAATTTGGTGCAGAGCCGAACAATCATGTATCACTTATTGATGCAGCCATGCCAGGTATGTTGCCTGTTCTTAATCAAGAATGTGTTCGTCAAGCGGTTCGAATGGGGTTAGGATTAAAGGCGCATATTAATTTAAAATCTGTTTTTGATCGCAAAAACTATTTTTATCCAGATTTACCGCAGGGGTATCAGATTTCTCAATTTCGCTATCCCATTGTAGGAGAGGGAAAGATTATTATATCTGTTGGTCCAGATTCGAATGGACAATTTGAGGATATTGAAGTGGGAATTGAGAGGTTGCATCTTGAACAGGATGCTGGAAAATCGATGCACGATCAACATCCAACAATGTCTTTTGTAGATCTGAATCGTTCTGGTGTTGCTCTTATGGAAATTGTTTCCAAGCCTGATATGCGCTCATCAGATGAAGCCAAAGCCTATATGACAAAATTGCGTACGATTGTTCGTTATTTGGGCACTTGCGATGGCAATATGGATGAAGGTTCTATGCGTGCAGATGTCAATGTATCTGTTCGTCGTCCTGGTGAAGATTTTGGAACGCGCTGTGAAATTAAAAACGTTAATTCTATTCGCTTTATTGGTCAAGCAATTGAATATGAAGCGCGTCGTCAGATTGCAATTTTAGAAGATGGAGGCGTCATAGATCAAGAGACTCGGCTTTTTGATGCCGCTAAAGGTGAAACGCGCTCTATGCGCTCAAAGGAAGAAGCGCATGACTATCGTTATTTTCCTGATCCTGATCTTTTACCGTTAGAATTTGATCAAGCATTTGTGGATGATTTGGCAGCAGACTTACCAGAGTTGCCTGACGCTATAAAAGCACGTTTTGTTAAGGAAATGGGATTGACAGTGTATGATGCTTCCATTCTTGTGACAGAAAAGGCTATTGCTGATTATTTTGAAGAAGTAGCGCGTGGGCGTGATGGAAAAATAGTTGCCAATTGGGTGATTAACGACCTTTTAGGGGCTTTAAATAAAGATAATCGTGAGATTGAAGAGTCACCAGTATCGCCAAATCAATTGGGAAGCATTATTGATCTTATAAAAGAAGGAGTTATTTCTGGAAAAATTGCCAAAGATCTTTTTGAGATTATTTGGAATGAGGGGGGAGATGCACGCCAAATTGTAGAAGAACGAAATATGAAGCAGGTAACGGATACAAAGGCTATTGAAAGAGCTGTTGATGAGATCGTTGCCAATAATTCTGATAAAGTTGCGCAAGCAAAGCACAAACCTGCCTTAGCTGGTTGGTTTGTTGGACAGGTAATGAAAGCAACAGGTGGTAAGGCAAATCCCCAAGCTGTTAATGAATTGGTTAAGATGAAACTTGGCATAGATTAAATTTTATGGGGTGGAGAAGAAGCCATACATATGATATCTTCTTGAAATTAAAGGATAGCACGTTAACCTATCAATTGGAATTGTAGTTGAATTTACTAGTAACTTTTTCGCTAATTTCAATCGTTAATAATTTTATTCCAACGATTAATTTCATGAACGCACTAAATGAATGGAATAGCAGATGGCTCGTTTTTTTAAGCAAATCTTCACATGGTGGAATGGCAATACCATTGGTACGCGTTTTTTCACATGGCGCAAAGGTAAGCGGATAGGGGAAGATCAATTTGGAAATATATATTATGAAGGAGGACTTCATAAGGATGGTTATCCGCACCGTTGGGTTATCTATAAAGACTATTCTGAGGCCTCTACTATTCCACCAGGTTGGCACGGCTGGATTCATCATCGCTGTGAGTGTCCACCAACACAAGAGGATTATCATCCTTATGAATGGGAAAAGCCTCATGTTGCAAATATGACAGGAACAAGTGAGAGCTATCGACCAAAGGGGGCTATCACCTCCAATGGAGAGCGTTCTTGTGTGCATGAAGATTATGATGCGTGGTCACCTAAAAAATAACATGTTTTAATGTGCGTGTGTATTTTTGTCTTATTTGACTCTATGTTATGAAAAGAATTATTTTTTAAGGTGCGATTGATTTTGATATGATGAGATTTTTTTTATTGTTAGGGGTGAGGCATTTTATATATATTTTTTTTATGGGAATTTTAGTGTTTTTATCCTTAAATAATGGGGTGCGGGCTGAGCGTATTAGCAATGGAATTGCTGTTTTTGCAGGTCTTGACAAAATCACGGGACGGACCACACGTTTTGAAGTTACTCTTGGTAAAATTTATCAGTACGGCGCATTACAGGTAACACCACGTGCGTGTTATACGAGCTCTAAAGATGAACCCACGCGTACAACTGGTTTTATTGAAGTCAATGAAGTAACATTAGATAAAAAAATACGGCGTATTTTTACAGGATGGATGTTTGCAGATAGTCCTGGTTTGAACGCTGTTGAGCATCCTATTTATGATGTGTGGTTAAAGGATTGCAAACAGAATTCTCAAGATCGTCCTCTTCAATAATTAGTGTGTTATCTATTTATAATTCATTGGTTTATAATGGTCCTTTATCATTTTGCAACTTAATAGGAAGGTTCAAATTCCTATGATTGCCTCATTTAAATTTTTTATATTGAATTAATCCGGACTATTCTCTTGCACGTTACAAGTGGCGGATGTATCAATAAGACTGTCTAAGAAAGGAATAAAAAATTCTGTCATGAACTGTTTAAATTCAAAGATGCATCATTAGAATCAACATATTTTTTCAGTGTTTCATAAGAGACAGTTCTTGAATTATATCTGTTAAAGGTTGAAATGAAAGGCTTGTTTATATTTGTTAAAGAGATGAACTGACGCTTTTGCATGTATGAAGGAAACAGACTATCAAGTAAGTAATTCATCATGAAACACCAATTAGTATATCTAGAGAACGCTGTATTGGTATTTTTTCTCATAGAGATGTCGTTTTTCGTTCAAAGCGTAGAAGTAATGCAGGACATATTAATGGAAAAATTGAGATTTAAGATTCTTTAAAGTTTATCAATCGAAGTATAGCTTGGTTAAAAAATGCAATAATCAATATATTTCTAGTAAGAAAATAATGTTTATATATTTTTATTATACACCACCTCATAAGTGAGTTTGTCTATTCGTAAGTTCTTGTATATTGCATGGTAACTTCACATTTAAGTAAGCAGGATACCACTAAGTTTGTAAATCATATTCTTGATATCCATGCTTTTTAAAATCTTTTGTATAAAATACACGTGTTTTCATGTAGAGCTATTGAAAATTTAAAAAAGGGCTTCGAAGAGGCGTTGAGAAGATTCTGCATCACTGGGAATGGTATATTTATTTTGTATAAAGAATAACCCATTTTCTAAAAAATACGAGATTTCATACAATGAAAGTTTCTAGTCACCAACATAATGATGTTTCCCGATTGCCGAAACAACCTAAAGAACCCTTATTGAATGTTCCATTTATTATAGTTGTTTTGATAGCATTTTGTTTTTGTCTTTATTGCATTTCTCAGTATTTTTTTTCTCATCAGGTTTATGTTGAAAGCCTTGAGTTTTTTTCATTTATACCAGCATTGTTTAAGAGGGATCCTGTAGCATTTTGTTATACCATGGTGAGTTATTCATTTATGCATAGTAGTTTTAAACATGTTGCTCTTAATATGGTTTGGCTTTTGGTTTTCGGCTCTCCTTTAGCAAGGCATTTTGGTGTTTTACGTTTTTTAATTTTTTGGGTGTTAACGGCAGTTATTTCTGTTTTGACTTATTTTACATTTCATCAAGAAAGTACCATATCACTTATTGGGGCGTCAGGTGCCGTATCTGGAATGATGGGGGCTATTGCACGTTACGGTTTTCCTAGTGGTAATCTAGCTGTCAATGTGCAGAACGAAAAACTTTTGGGATCTTTATTATCTGTCAAAAAAGCTCTGTGTTCTAAGGGGGTTCTTGTTTATATGAGTGTATGGCTGACGACTGATTTGATCATAGGTATTTCTTCTATTTTGTTTGAAGAAAATGGCATCTCAATAGCATGGGAAGCTCATATTGGCGGGTTTTTTGCGGGTTTTTTGTTGGTTGGTTTTTTTGATGTTTCACAAAAAATTAAAAACTAGAATCTAAGATATTGATGTGCCACATAAAGAGCTATTGTTGCTGCATTTGAAACATTTAATGATTTAATATTTCCAGGCATGTCAAGGCGTGTTAAAGCGCAAACGGTTTCGCGTGTTTTTTTACGTAAACCTTTACCTTCTGCTCCTAAAACAAGAGCAATTTTATTCCCTGTTAATGCTGTTTCTAGAGGTTGGTCACCTTCTGAATCGAGACCAAAGCTTGTAAAACCTTTTTGATGAAGTTCTTGAAGAGCTTCAGCAAGGTTTCGTACGGTAATATAATGAATCATTTCCAGAGCTCCAGATGCCGCTTTCGCAAGAACACCGCTTTCGTGGGGAGAGTGACGGCAAGTTGTAATAAGTGCTTTAGCTTTCAATGCAACTGCAGAGCGCATAATAGCACCAACATTATGTGGATCGGTAATTTGATCCATGACAATGACCAGATCAGTATTGGTTAGTTCCGACAGTTTGCATGGTTTGAGGGGGAGAGTTTCCAAAACAATACCTTGATGAACAGCCTCATTTCCAACAAGCGAATCAAGATATTTGGGGGTGCATAATGTAACAGAGCAAGGATAATCTGATTCGGATATATTTAATCGTTTTAAGGCATTTTGTGTAACGTAAAGACATTTTAAAATTCTTTTTGGGTTTTCTAAAGCAGCCTGAACAGAATGAATGCCATAAAGATGGATGATCTCTTGCTGTAAAGAAGCAGCTTTCTTCTTTGGGTGTGTAAAAGATCGAGAAGGAGAGCCTTTTGTATCGCGATATCGGCGACGCAAACGAGCATAATGAGAATTTTGTGATGTTTTTTCTTTCATAGCTTCTTTATAACGTGTTAATAAGAAAAATAGAGAGAAAAAATCTATAATTTAAAATTATGAGCAGGAAATTTGTACAGAATTGTATTTATTCTGTTGACAGATACAATAGTAATCGTCATAACCACTTCGCAATCAGATTGAATTGAATGGGTATTCAAGATGGTTGTCGTGATGTCTCATTGCGCGACTTTATCGGTGTAATGGAGGGGTGCCCGAGTGGTTAAAGGGGGCGGACTGTAAATCCGTTGCGTATGCTACGTTGGTTCGAATCCAACCCCCTCCACCATTCATCGAAGGAGAGTTAGTACGTGGGTCATGCGGGTATAGCTCAATGGTAGAGCAGCAGCCTTCCAAGCTGAATATGCGGGTTCGATTCCCGCTACCCGCTCCAAATGGTTGTTGATGATTGGGCAAATAGGTATGATGGAGGATATTCCATTTATAGATTTGGTGGGATTTTCCGTCTAAGAGTTGTGGTGATTGGGCTGTTTACAGTCTGGTCAGACTTAGGTTTTGCAGAACTGTCCCTAGGTGCTAATAAAAATTAGGGAATAAAACAAGAGATTAATAGCAATGGCGAAGAGCAAGTTTGAACGAACAAAACCGCATGTTAATATTGGTACGATTGGTCACGTTGATCATGGGAAGACCTC
>NZ_JBHIOQ010000047.1:0-2833 GCF_042195565.1 Bartonella sp. AP88XZML
GATGTAAGTTATCAACAAAAGCTTCAGAAAACTGGTATAAGTGGTGCAAGCTTTTCAGGTGGTATACGCTATCAGTTTTAAATCAAGGCTGTAAATAGCCTATCATTCTATTCAATTTAACAAAAAGGCAGCACAATATGCTGCCCTTTTTGTACATTAAAGTCATCCTTTTTCCTTTTAAAGCACCCTTCCCTCTTTATACTTAGTTCTTTACGAAAATCTCCAAGACAAGACACAACAAACGCAACAGAGCACTTCCATCCCCAGTGGATGAAGAGTACTTCCTACTTTGAAAAAAAGAGAAGTCTATTAGAAATAAATTAATACCACTGTATTAAAAGATGAAAAACCACTTTAAGCCCAAGTAAGTTAGCTTTTTTACTAGCTTCTTCTACATCCTTTTTTTTCCCTCATAACCCCAATTTGCGTCATATAATAATCCCTACCATCACGTAAAAACCACTATATCAGTATCTCACAATATTTCTCTGAATAATAATATTCAAAATTATAATTCTTTAAATAAAATCAATTATAAATACATTTTGTATTAGAGATAATTAATATCAATTATTTTTTAATTTTGACAAAAAACCAAAAATGTCTTACCAAATAAAGACAATTACTGAAATTAATAACAACTATCCATTTTCACTTCTTCTTATGAAATTCGCGGGGAAATGAATATTTGGGGGCTCTCATAAGGAGAATACTAGTGTATAAAACATCCCTTTTATCATGCACGGCTACAGCCGCTATCATCCTGTTCAACATCCAGTTCAGTGCACATGCTGAAACCCTCGTAGTTTCTGAGGGAAAACAACAAGAAGTATCCGATAAAACCTACGAAACTATTCACGCAAAAGACGGTGGCAAAATCATTGGAAAACATTTAACCATTGTTACGAATAAAGATATAAACCAAGGCACAAACAAAACCGTCTATGCTGTAACAGCAGAAGGTGCTGACAGTGCGATTGAGTTACTGGATGGCACAACCATTAAAGGCACTGGTTCTGGTATTTTCTTAGGCCTTGAAACCAAAGACGGTGCTACACTTCAAATGACTAAGGGAACAATTACATATTCTGGAATGGAGGCCTCCTCATCTGGCATTTTATCTAGCACTGGTGCTTCCTTTTCTGACAGTAAGAGTAAAAAAAACAAGCTGGAAGACGTGGTAATATCGAGTAAAAACGATAACAGTTCACTATCCTTAGGAATAAGTGCTAAAAACAGCACAGTAACCTTGAACAATGTAACCGTAACTCAAGCACTAAAAGGCATATTTGCAGATGATCACTCGACAATAACAATCTCTGGAGGATCACTCGATGGGGAAACTGATGGGGTATATGCTGGAAACGGCAGCATCATTACTTTAAACAACAATGTTACAGTCGCATCATCTAAGGGTAATGCACTCCATGCAGATGGTATAGAATCCAAGATCACAATGAAAGGAGGGACTGTCATAGGAGGAAATTTGAATGGACATGAAGACGCATTATTTACAGAAAATGGTGGACGTATTGAAATTACGGATGTTACTCTAACAACCGATAACTTCGGAAACGGTGCAAATGCCCATGGCTTTGGAAGCATAATTGAATTAAAAGGCAAAACAAGCATTGAAAAAGTTAGAGACGGACTGAGAGCAGAAAAAGGTGGTAAAATCACCAGCGAAGATTTAACAATAACTGCTTATGAAAACCAAGAATACGGCACTTCTGGTATAATAGCCATTGATCCCAATAGTGAAATTCAATTAAAGGGGCATACAACCTTTGAAAAAGTTTCGTACGGTCTTGGAGCCTTTAATGGTGGTAAAATTACCAGCGGAGATTTAACAATAGTCGGTGGTAAAGCAATTAATGACAACCCCAATGAAGCACGATCTGGTGTATGGACATCGGGCTCTGGGAGTGAAATTCAGTTAACTGGCAAAACAACCATTCAAAATTTTGATGAAGGTCTTTATGCAGATGATGGGAGTAAAATCATTACCGGAGATTTAACAATAATCGGTGGTGAGTCCGAAGCAGAAACCGTTGGTGTAAGCACTTGGGAGGCTGATAGTATAGTTGAATTAAATGGCAAAACAACTATTCAAAATGTTGGTATTGGTCTCGCTACTGGTGAAGATGGCACAATTAAGATGGTTAATGGCGCTATTGATACTAATTCTAAAGGCCTAGATACCCAATCCGATACTCCTCAGAAGGGGAAGAAAAATACAATAGAAGCAAAAATGGCTGCACTGGTTGTAATAAATGGCGGACATATTGATCTGACAGATGTTTCTGCCACAGCAGAAGTTGCCAGTTTACAATTCGCAACTTTCTTTGATAATAATCCGAATAGCTCGCATGATCCGCAAAAATATCATAGTAATGAGATCAATCTGACTAATGCAGAGCTTCATGCTGAAAATGGTACAGGAATTTTCGTTAGAACTGTTGTTGAAAAAAGCATCGAAGATGCTGCTGCTCCATCAATCGGCACAGTCAATCTTAAAAAATCAGAAGTCCATGCTGACGTATTATTAGGAGATGGTATTTTTTGGGACAAAACATCATGGAAAGATAAAGATTTGTGGGATGGTAAAGAGGTTAAAACGATCTCCAACGGCACCTTCACATTAAGCGCAGATCAGTCTATTTTAGAGGGCAGAGCAAATATTGCTAAAGACAGAAATGTGCACTTTGATCTGAAAAACGATACAAAATGGACGTTGAAAATCAGCAAAAATGAAAAAGATGATGATGGCAATCTACTTGATATTGCTCAAAGATCTCGTTCTGATGTTTCTGTGCTAAACCTCAACAACAGC
>NZ_JBHIOQ010000048.1:0-2660 GCF_042195565.1 Bartonella sp. AP88XZML
ACCGGAGGACCGATACCTGTAAAGCGAGATGTTTATCGTCATAAGAGAACACTTTCGCACTTAGTGTCGGTCATTCAAGATATAATACTAAAAAACACAATAAAGTCAATAGGTTGTGTGAAATTATTTTATATGAATCCACTCAAGAATCCATCTTTTTATGCATGATTCATTTGACCATTTTTTATATAAGATTGCCATGGATGAATAGACTGTAAAAAGCAAATCATGATGCAAATATTATAACGCATGTAAACGTTCAAATGAAATGAAAAGCAGATATCATTCATAACAGTTCATAAATTTTATGGTACGTTTTTATCACAGCACAAATCACATTATTTAAAAATTTAGTCGTTTGAAAATATCGATAACATAAATTGTATAGGTTTAAAAAATGGTATGAGTTTTGCTCTTTTTTGAGCTAAACCTTCAAAGGAATAATCGTTTGAAACGGTCATAAGCTTATAGGTTTAGTTTATAAAGATTGCATAAAAGGATTTAAAGACAAGATCGATTTTATAACCACGGTATTTTTTACCGCGGTAGGAAATAAAGGTCATGAAATTCAAAACGCTATATCTCATGAAATGAAAAGCCTTTTAATGAATAGATTGCAGGCTAGTCTTTAAGAACGGAACTATTCGCTTCCACAAAAAAATGGAGGCAAATAATGCCATGGCAGTAGAATAACTATCTACTTTAGATTTGGTACTAAAAACGTTTTAAAAGTTATAGTTTAAAAATACGAAACCAAAAGAGCTCTTTCCAAATTTGGGGGCAGCTATTAAGACAAAGATAAGCAAACAAACTTCAAAACCATTGTAACATCATAAGGTATGGGGTTTCTCACTTTTTATTAAAAGCAACAATGTTTAAAGAATGCTCTATTCTAAGATAACACCCCCAAAATGGACCGGCTAATATTTAAAGAAATTAGGTTTTAATGAAAAGTACAAATACGCTTATGAAAGCTCTTTAAATGCACGTTTAAACGTTTGAAACATAAAATGAGATCTTTATAAGAAACGTTAAAACTCTTTTTATTACAGTTATAACTTAGTTATCATTTGCTCTTAAGAACGTTTCATTTATGAGAAAACTAAGATTTAGCTTTCACAGCAGAAAAAATTTAAAAACCTTACATTTTATAAAAGCGTTTGTTTATTTATCTTATGAAAAGCTGCTTTTAAAAACCAATGCTTGCAAGCTAAAAAGAACGTTTTTTGCAGATATTTATTGAATATGCATTTGCTTTTGATTGAATTATTAAAGCTACCGAGCGTTTTGATACGTTTGAGAGCAACAAAAAGCGTTTATAGGTTTTCTCATTCAAATGAGTGAGTAAAAATCAAACGCATCATTTACATTCCTTTTGATAAGTTTTCATAAAGATAATAGAGCGCTTGCAATATGATACGTTTTGTATATATGCATTCATTACTCCATTGTGGATGATTATTTTTTATCATTATAATCGTTATTTGAAAGCCGCGTCATATCACTTGGCACGGCTTTCTTTTATGAATGCTATCTTTTATGATGGAGTTATCCTATTAAAAGCCCCCCCACGCCGTTCTTTATTCTGTTTTATCAGTTATATTGACAACATTATCCCTTTCATACACCTCACAATTTTTTGGAACCAACCTTACTTTGCTTTTTTTATTGATTTTTGCATTGCCATAAACACGCCCCCAGATCGTTGCACAATATGAGATTTTAGCATTGCCATAAACAGAGCCATAAATCTCACAAGAGCCACTCACACAAGCATTTCCATAAACCTTGCCATAAATTTTAGCACGACCATTAATAACAGCATAATTATAAACTTTTGCATGGCTATAAATGCAAGCTGAGCCACAAACCTTGGCATGACCATAGACGCGTGCATAACTAAAAACCGTAGCATCATAAGAAACATGCGCATGGTCATAAATATGAGCATCAGCAAGAATGCGGGCACTACCATTCACATGAGCATACCCATAAACATTGCCATAAACATGAGCATTGCCATAGACAAAAGCATGGTCATAAACTTTAGCATATTGAGAGATAAAAGCTTTTCCATAGACCTCAGCATTGCCATAAACTTGACCACAGACTTGCGAATAATGCCGTATTTTTGCATCATCATACACCCTTGCATGACCATAGACACAAGCCTCATCATAGACCCAGCAATTACCATCATGGGATAGGTTTTCCTTTTCAATAAAGCCGCCTAAGGACCCCGCCTTTATATCATCAAAATCTTTTAAAGCTTTAATGCGATAAAGGCTTATAATATTTCGAGTAAGAGCATGTTTGATTTTTTTGATTTCACTGGTTAATTCATATTTTTTGCACATAGAGATACCCTCACAATCTAATGTGATAAACGTTTGATAAAATTTGAAATGGAAAAATTGGGTTTGAAAGCAGGCGCCCCCGCCGCGCCCGCGCGTCTTTACGCAGCGTTATTTTCAATAATCTTTACAACGGTATCGTTTTCATAAATTTCACAATCTTCAGGAATTCCATATGCATAATAAAAGTTTTGTTTGACATATGAATAACCATCTCTTTTTAACCTTGCATTGCCATGTACCAAACCTCTAATGGTGTGATAACCAGTCACTTTTGCATTCCCATAAACAGAACCATAGACCTTA
>NZ_JBHIOQ010000049.1:0-1364 GCF_042195565.1 Bartonella sp. AP88XZML
AATTGCTTGGCATGCTTAAAAGTGGGGCGATAAAAGGTCAGTTTCTTGCAGAGAGATTCTTTGCCACCTTTATCTTGATAAGGAAGCGGAACCTGCAATTCCACGTCAATGCTGGTTTGTAAACTTGTCATGATCAATTCCTATAAATTGAGAATAGAGCGGCGGCGAGAACCGATCTCTTGCCCGTTGCGGACAAGCCAGCCGCCCCGTTTAAAAGAAAAGCGGTGCAAAACAGAACCATCCCAAAATTCCGTATAATCCCAAACATTTTTGATCTCGCAATCATAGCCTGTGGCTTTCCCAGCTGTTAAGCCTTCGCTATCCACTTTGACCAACCGCCCTGTCACATCAATGGAATGTTCATGCTCACGCCCATCTTCTTCAGAAATCACATGTTTTTTGCCAGTGAATTTATGACGAAGACCAGGGGGACCACCAAAGATGCCGATAATTTCGGGGGTATGGCTGCGGATTTTCATTTGTAAACTCAAAGCTTTCACACCAAGACCGCTCACATCAATTTGCATATCAGAGCCCCCTGGTTGATAGGTTTCAGTGATTTCTTCCAACGTAGGTAATTTGAGGGTTTCAAGATCAAGATGGAGATTCACATCATCATCAACAATCAAGGTAAAACCGCGAACAATTCTTAAAGTCATATGTCACTCCTTGCTGCTTTGCGATAACCCTCTAGCGTATCACCAAAGGCATATGTCATTTTCTTTTGGATATCTTCAGCAAGCCGATTAAAGTAAGCTCCATTGCGCCGGCTGCCAAAGCTTAAATCTTCTAAAGGTGGCACTTCTTCTGCATCAAATTCCACCCGCAATTTCCCCAGTTGTAAAGTGCTGTTTGAATTTAAATCACGATCAAACCAAACCCGCCCACCAAGCAGTGCACCGCGTGCAATCATATCATCAAGAAAGCTGGTCAAAGAGCGGGTAATGGCAATAACATGTTGACCAGTCAGATTCTCATCATTGGCCCAAGGGCGCAAATTATTGATGATGGTTTTTTCCAAAGCTGCACGGGTGCGCACCACATTGACAAAGCGCCAGAGCGGATCACTGGAGGTGGTATGATTTCCCCATAAAATGCGCCCATTGGAAGCTACTTCTCCCTGCCCATTTTGGCTAAGCCGTGCTGGAATAAAGGTCGCAATATCGGCTTGGTTAAGGCGATTTGCCTCATGATCAATTTCCCCATCAAAATAGCTAATGGGGCGTGCTGTCCCTAAAATGCCATGCACATCTTGGTTGGAAGGAGACCAAAAAACACCGCCCCTTTGCTTGTCACGTTTGATAAACATGGCTGCTGCAAAAGGACTTGCGGGTTTAACACTAACACCCCCCTCACGATTTGCC
>NZ_JBHIOQ010000050.1:0-3045 GCF_042195565.1 Bartonella sp. AP88XZML
TGGGAAAATTGAATGGCCCGTCTGGGTCACCGATAAAACCAAAGTTGAGATCCAAGCATGGGGTGGTGGGGGTAGTGGTGGTAGAGCGTTTGGGATAGGATTAGGAGGAGGTGGTGGAGGTGGTGGTTGTTCCGTCTGGTATGGCTATAAAGTCAGTTTAAACGGTCACGAGGATATCATCATTGGTAAAGGAGGGGCTTCTATTGCAAAGAATTTTGTAAGCGGTAAGCCTGGAGAAACAACAACCATTGGCAAAAATTTTATTACCGCTACCGGAGGAAAGGGTGGTGGGGGAGCTGACGCCCGTATCTCTCACTCGATTACTGGGAGTACGACTTCCTTCTATTCAGGCTCTGGTGGTGCTGGAGGCGTGGGAGGAAACTTTGGTTTAGCAACGGATGACCACCTAGGAATTGCCAAAGGCGGAAATGGTTATGCTGGGACAAGCGGAATCAATGGAAAAACAAGCGGTAATGGCGGTGATGCTGGAGGCGATACATCAAGAGGAGGCTCTGGAGGACTAGGCAAAGGTTCCTATAGTTCAGGAAAAGCAGGGCGTGGCTTTGGTGGTGGGGGTGCTGGTGCTCATGGAAATTCCTCTCCAAGCGGTGCTGGTGCTGATGGCGCTGTCCTTATAAGATTATGGAAAGATTAAATGGTTATAAAAAACCACAAGAGAAAGATGATCAAAACTAAGCTATAATATTACATTCAGAAAGCATTCCAATACGATAGAACGGAACTAACAAGAACTCGTGAAAAGAGGATGTATTTTAGGTTGTTTATGTTTTAGAGCTTGCGCTAAATCATAATTTGCCTGCATAGCTAGCCAAGCACGTGCAGTACTCACACCAGCCATTTCAAGCCTAATAGCGAGATTGGGACTAATAGCGGCTTTCCCATTTAAAACCCTAGAAAATGCTACACGAGACATACCAAGCCGTTCGGCTGTTTCACTAACAGATAAGCCAAGTTCTGCGATTACATCTTCACGCAAGAGTTCACCAGGGTGTGGAGGGTTTTTCATCATTTTTTAGCTCTCCTTATTTAATGATAATCTAGATAATCAACCAATTCGACATCTATACCAACAAAACGGAATATTACACGCCAATTTCCATTTACTGTAATTGACCAATAGCCCTTAAGATCACCTTTTAGAGGATGTAATCGAAAGGACGGATAATTCAAATCATTTGGTGATATAGCTACGTCAAGAGCACCTAGAATACGCCTTAACTTTTGAGTATGAGCAGACTGAATTCCTTTTGTAATGCCAGTATTGTAGAAGGCTTCAAGCCCTTTATGTTTAAATCCCAAAATCATAACATATTGTATCGTGTATAGTTACCAAATACAAGAAAAAATTTCATAAATCCTAATAAAATGCCTTATCATTGATTTAAATAACCAATCACAGAAACAAGATCTTTAGCTGTTAAGTTCATTTGTTCCATTCTAAATTTAATAGCTTCAATCGGGTGAGGAGGAGAAACAGGATAGTGTTCTGCTTCATACGCTTCAATCAACAACACAAGAACCTCCATTTGATCAAATTCTGGAGTATTCTCTTTAGGTTGATTGTCAAACATTGCAGACACAATTTCTAAAGCTTCTTGGTACTCCCTCTCAGCACGAATTGGTTTGATATTCATTTCTTAAATTCCTTTAGTTCTACAGTATTGGCATCAATCATATTAAATTGTAACATTTTTGTTGACGTATGTCACTTAATACATTACATTTTATTTAAAATAAAATTGTTGAGTTTGTTATGATCAAAACATTTAAAAATAAAGACCTACAATCTCTCTGGGAAACAGGAAAAAGTAAGATTGATAGCAGGCTTCAACAGCGTATTATTCGCCGTCTTGATACCCTTGACGCAGCTTCTCAAGTTAGTGATATCAATGTACCAGGTTATAATTTTCATATGCTTAAAGGCTTTACTCCAACTCGCTACACAATTCATATCAATGGTCCTTGGTGTATCACTTTTGAATTTAAAGACAGACACGTTTACCATGTTGATCTAGAGCAATACCACTGAAGGTTTTAAGATTTGTAAAGGAAACTATCCATGACCACACGTAATCCTAATCGTTGTCCTTCTCATCCAGGAGAAATTTTAGCTGAATCCTTAGAACATTTAAATGCAAGCAAAACCGAAATTGCTAGGATTCTTCAAATATCACGCCAGCACTTGCACGGTATCCTTAAAGGAGAACGTCCAGTCACAGCTGTAACAGCAGCTCGCATTGGTAAATTGTTAGGAAATGGACCAGCCCTTTGGCTACAGCTTCAAGCCAATTATGATACATGGCATGCCTTGAGGGACATTGATGTCTCTTCTATTCCAACATTAACAGCTAATAAAGTGGATATACAAATGGAACAGAGCCATTAACTACCTCCCCGCCTCAAGGCGAGGAGATAAAATCATGTTTTTAACTTAAGCTACTTTTGCAACAGGGCTTACTAAAACTCGCTTGGCTTCTTCAACAAGCGTTTTATAATGTTTGCTCTCTTCTGCTAATGTAAAGGCTTTAACAAGATGCATGTGAAGCGGTCCATAAATATAAACAGCTTTTTCAGTAGGTCCCATTTCATCCCAGTTGCTTGGAAAATCAAAGCGTGTATCACGGTCATTATCAATTAACTGGTTTTTTAAATCATAGAAAGCTTTAACGAGTGCTTTTTTAAACGCACGCACCGTATCATTGTTACGCATATAGGTCATGAGTAGAGTTGCTTGCGGTTCATTGAGGATAGCAACTTCTCTCTTTTGTCTTCCGCCTCTGGTTCCAAAGGGTAGCATTTCAAATGCGACCCTTCCAAATTCTTCAAAGTCTTCAATATTTTGACGTACCAGCTGTATAACTGTTTTATGCCTATTCCCAACACCCTCAGCAATTTTTAAAGAGGTTGTGACAGCAATACCAGCATTGTTGATTGTTACTAAATTGTTCATGATGAACTCCTTGTTGACTAATGTTTTTGATTGACACTCAATGAAGAATGCCGGGTGCTCAAAAACACGGCAAC
>NZ_JBHIOQ010000051.1:0-1189 GCF_042195565.1 Bartonella sp. AP88XZML
AACAAGCATTATTTATTCAATGATCTTAGAGACGATACCGGCACCAACAGTACGACCACCTTCACGAATAGCAAAACGAAGTTTCTCTTCCATCGCTATCGGAACGATCAACGAAACATCCATCGCAACATTGTCACCTGGCATAACCATTTCCGTTCCTTCTGGAAGCGTAACAATACCTGTAACATCCGTCGTGCGGAAGTAAAACTGAGGACGATAATTCGTGAAAAATGGTGTATGACGTCCACCTTCATCTTTTGTCAAAATGTAAGCTTCTGCTTTAAACCGTGTATGAGGTGTAACGGATCCTGGCTTTGCCAATACTTGACCACGCTCAATCCCTTCACGGTCAACACCACGTAGCAGAGCCCCTATATTATCACCCGCTTGACCTTGATCCAAAAGCTTGCGGAACATTTCAACGCCTGTAACCGTCGTCTTAGACGTTGGACGAATACCGATAATCTCGATTTCCTCTCCAACTTTAATAACACCACGCTCAACACGACCCGTAACAACGGTTCCACGACCCGAAATCGAAAATACATCCTCTATCGGCATCAAAAATGGTTGATCAACAGGACGTTCAGGGGTTGGAATATAATTATCAACTTCACTCATTAAAAGACGAACAGCATCTTCACCAATGCTTTTATCCTTATCCTCAAGGGCTGCCAACGCAGAACCCTTAACAATTGGTATATCATCGCCTGGAAAATCATATTTGGATAAAAGTTCCCGAACCTCAAGCTCTACAAGCTCCAAAAGTTCTGCATCATCAACCTGATCAACTTTATTAAGAAAAACAACAATTGCTGGAACACCAACCTGACGTGCAAGCAAAATATGCTCACGCGTCTGAGGCATTGGGCCATCAGCTGCTGAAACAACCAAAATAGCACCATCCATCTGTGCTGCCCCTGTGATCATGTTTTTCACATAATCAGCGTGTCCTGGACAATCAACGTGCGCATAGTGACGATTTTCCGTTTCATACTCAACGTGTGCTGTAGAAATAGTAATTCCACGTGCGCGTTCCTCTGGCGCAGCGTCAATTTGGTCATAAGCTTTAAATTCACCAAAATATTTCGTAATCGCTGCTGTCAACGAGGTCTTCCCATGATCAACGTGACCAATCGTACCAATATTAACATGCGGTTTTGTTCGTTCAAACTTGCTCTTCGCCATT
>NZ_JBHIOQ010000052.1:0-4401 GCF_042195565.1 Bartonella sp. AP88XZML
AATGTAAGCAGAGCCACTTATTTTTGCATTGCCTCCGACATGAGCATCATCACAAATGACAGCATTATCGGAAATATGAGCATGATCAGTGACACGGGCGTTATCATAAATTTGTGCATTGCCTTCAATTACAACGGCGTTGTTAGCATGCGCATTACCAGACAGCTTTGCATTGTCCTTTAATGTCATACCTTCAAAAATAGCATTCCCATAAATTTGCGCATTTCCATAGACATCAACAAAAAAGCTTTTTACTTTAGCATTTCCAAAGACGCGTGCATTTTGAAAGACCCGAGCTTTATTATACACCCAGCAATTACCTTCATGAGAGAGATTATCTTCACTTTCAATATAGCCACCGAGGTCACCTTTTTTCACATCATCAAAATCTCTTAAGGCTCTAATTCGAGTTAAGAAATGACCATCGATATATTCACAATCATCAATAAATTCGTATTTTTTTGCAGGCTCTTGTTGATTAACAGACGCGGTTTCATTCGCAATATTAGAGATAATGGGGGTGTTTTTTGAGATATTTGTCATAATTAAATCCTACATGATTTAGTGTTTTCAATTGACAGCCTATAAAGGCGCCGGGTGTTGAAAACACGGCATGTAGTCCGTTGTTATGCCTTCCTCATAAGAGTATTGTATAGCATAACCACACCCGACAAAATCATCATATATGCTAATTAGAGCATAAAAGATAGTCAGTTTTATAATAGGATTAGGTTTATCGCAACCTTTTCGCTACATGTTTAGTGTTTTCATCACTTAATTATTTATGTAGCAAAATACGTATTTATTGTCAATTAATATTTTATCTTTTTTGATATTTTTTTGTATTTTTTAACTACGTTGTGTATTGATAATATCTTACGCTTATTAATTGCTTCTTTTATATTTATGTGCTTTTAAAGATATATTATAGGCTTTATGAAACGACTACGTATTTTCTGAATCTATACATTTATAATATTTAGAAACGCTCTCATAATGCGTTTTTTTAACTTTATAACCTATCAATTTTTTTACTAAATAAATTTTAAATTTTTTTGTGAATTTTGTTTATAACACATTTATCATTTGCACTATCTTAATAGGCATCGCGCTCTTATAACCAATGCAATTCATTTGCATTTTTGCTTTATTCAAACAAAGCTACTGTTTTTATGCATTCTCTATAGCTGTTATATGCTTTATAGCCATGGTGTTATTTTTCATTTTCATAAGAGAAACGATAAATAGGATATATGATAATTGCGATTTATAGACTGTTATGAAAATATCTAAAGAGAAATTGATCATTATAGAGATCAGTAAAATCCCTTTTAATAGACCGTGTCAGTGTTGTCAGTTTTGTCAGTTCCTTTTAGACCCTATAATTATTTTTTCAAATGAGTGAAAATAAAAGTTATTATATTTCAATATGTTAACATTTTAAAATACAACCCATATCGAAAACACAACCTTAAATACAATTAATAATATATATTTGTCAGTTATGTGTCAGTAAATTGAACTGACAAAAGTGATCATTTGAGTGAGTGATTAAAACGTGTCTTATGAAAAGCAACTGATTACGTTATCAAAATCCTTTTTATGAATTTTTATCAGTTCTTTTGAAGATATAAACTTATGATTTTAGAGAATTGATTACAACGTGCTTTATAAAAAGCATGTGATCCTTTAAAGCCTTTCAAAAGATAGCTTGTAACTTATAGAAATGCTATCAAGATCATTATGGTTATGAGTTTTGAAGGGGTTTTGAGTTTTGAGGGTTGCTGCTATTATGTAAAAAAACGATAAAAAGTAAAAACATTATATTTCAATGGGTTAATATTTTATAGACCTTAAAAAAACAACCCATATTGATAATACAACCTCTAAATTCAACCAATAATATACGTTTTGAGGGGGTTTTGACGGTTTTTACACCTTCAAAACCTATAAGTAATATAAGAAAATGAATATACATAACTCTCTTTAAACAAAGCTTTTGATAACAATAAAGCACTCATTTTAGATTACGGTATAATCTCTTAAAGGCAATGTAAAAAAATCTAATTTTATTTAAGATGGGATTTCTTAAAAGTCTTAAAGCAATCCAAATGAGAGTATCTAAAAGTGCAAATGATTTCTTTTTAGAATAACGCATATAAACACTCCTTTTAAAGATTAGATGTAAGCAATTTATAAAGGGGGTATAGATTATGGTTATAAGCTCTATACCCCTTATGAGTTATCATACCCATTATGTGAGCATGCTTTATAAATTATTCAGTTTCTCTTATTTCTAATTTTGGTAAGTTCTTAACGATTTTCATTGTTTCTAAACTTACGGTAATAACCCTTTGAAACAACTCTAGAGGGTAGGCAGGGTTTCCAACGGTTTCAACAGCATAGCGATTGGCATCATTAACAATACCACTCTTTTTATCAGTCTTAACGCATTGACGCCCCATAACCCATTCAAGAGCGGGTTTGCCATTGACAATATATTCATAAGCTTCAAGAGGGATATCTGTCATAGTGATATTGCTGTTATAAAAAACAGTTGATTTATCCTTTTCCTTACTATTCTTAATTTTTGCGAATTTCATTTCAGTTACATAATAGAATTTTTCGGGATTAGAGATTTCTGTCTGTTTTGGATTACCCTTTTTAAAGGTCACTGGATAAGGCTCTATGCTTTCATAATTCACGTGCAAATGACCTAGTTCACGCCCTGCTGTTACAAATTTCCAAAAATCATCAGCACTCTTTACGCAAGGGATACGAGGTAATTCTTTAGAGAGGTTATCAGCATAACGGGCACGATAATCTTCCGAATGCAAAAGACCGTAAACGTAATAGAATAGATCATCTTTAGTGATAGTTTCATTAAGATAAGCCGCTTTAAAATGTGCTAATCCTTCATCAGTAATAGCATCACGCCTTTGTAAACCAGCTGTTGTACTTTCTTCTGTAAATAAATGGGATTGGTTTTCACTTTTACTTTTTAAAACTGTAGTATCTTCGTAAATATAACGTGGAAAGCATTTTCCTTTTTCAATTGTATCTAAATTAGGCAAAGCTTTAGTCATCAATACAGAAAAGTCTTTCTTTGCTCCTATACCTGTAATTTGTATTACTTTATTTTCAACAGCTTTTCCCATTGGGAATATACGAGGCATTTGATAAAGTACTTCATTAAAAGTATGATTATAATAAAGCCACTGCTTGGTAAAAGGACGATAAAGGCTTTGAATAAGGCATAAATCTTCAAACTTAAAAAACTTTCCTTTTACTAAATCTTGTTTAACACTATAGCTCCAACTGATTTTACTTTCATCGGAATTGACGAAATTATTTACAGCATTTTTATTTATCTTATGGTCAGCGTGTGCATAAGTATCATTAAAACGCTTCACTTCACTATTATAAAAGTTAATCATATTGCGCATATTTTTAGCTAAAGATTCACGGCTTGAGTTATACGCCCAAGCATCACGATTGGTTACAACCCCAAAAGAAACTATTTCAAACAGTTTTTTACTATGAGGTTTCCTATCACCTAGAGCTAGGAATGTCTTGAAACTGTCATCACGTTGACCAAGCCAATCATTATGCCTATCCGGTGTAATTATTTGCCAGCCTTGTTTGTTCTGTGTAATGCCATCAATACTCCTAAATTTTTCAATTATCGTGAGCTTTTCTTCTCTATTGAGATAGTCTCCAATATCACGGAAATGTATTTTACCACGCTTTTGTGCATTTGGATTTTTTACGAGAATAGAGATAGCAATAGGGGCTCGAGAGCCAGAACCAAAAATTTTGCCACCTTCTTTACGAGAAAGTTCTCCAGAGGTTCGTTGATTACCACGTAAATGAAAAATATAAAGGCTGCTAAATTCTTCAATGAGACATTTTCGTAAACCGTCCATAGAACTTCCATCAATAAAGCCCGCGTTTGTAACAAAACCAATAACACCACGGTCTTTTATACGGTCACTTGCCCAACGAATAGCACGGATATAACTATCATAAAGAGCTTGCACACCAGTTGTTTTGGAGTGAGCAGCGTAAGTTTCACTGATACGTTTATTTAATATGGGATAGGAAGTATTCTTTGCATTATCGTTTTCACTTTTTTGACCTGTTGAATAAGGTGGATTACCAAAGATAACTTTGATATCCAGTTTCTTTTGATGCTCCAAATATTCACTGTTTTCTTTGAATAATTTTTGCAGAAGGTTCTTCTCTTCAAGCATGCGGAAAGTATCGGTCAAACCAATATGCTTGAAAGGAATATATTCACCTTTCATGATACTATGATACGTCGATTCAATGTTAATCGCAGCTATGTAATAGGCAAGCAAAACAATCTCATTGGCATGGATATCATGACGGAATTTATAT
>NZ_JBHIOQ010000053.1:0-14623 GCF_042195565.1 Bartonella sp. AP88XZML
TGCTTCTGCTGCTTCTCGCTCATTAAGGATTTTCAGATGTTCTTCAGCAAATTCAACGGCATGGTTAACATATTTTTCTACGTCATTATCATCCAAATGTTCAGAAATCGTACCAGCTTCTAAAAAATTTTGATAAGATTTCAGCACATCAATTTTACCTGTTAATGCTAAACAAGCTAAATGCCAGACTATGTCTATATCGTAACTATATTTTTTAACAAGTGTTTTACTTTCTATCGATGCTTGCAAGTCTTGGGTGCGTGCCCATTGTATTATCCGCTCAGAAATTTTGATAAGCTCGTGATCATTTAATATTCCCACACAAATATCAATTCCTTTACCAAAACCGCTAAAAATCCCTCCCCCAATCGTGTTAAAAGACTTATAAATATCCGTAGGTCGTATCCAATTATATTCTCCCCTATAGCGCATACAACGACAAGCTACAGAAATCTCTTCGTTAGAAACCTCAGCTTCAAGACGGACATTGTAATTATCGAGAAGACGTACAAAACCAAAATCAAACTGAATAAAACGATCTGGCAAAGAGAGCCACATCTTTCCAAGTTCCGTAGAAAACCACCCTTGCGTTTTGAGAATACGGCTTGCTGCAGTAAGGCTCATCGAGCGCTGTTTGGGCTTTTTGCGCGTTAGAATATCGTCTAACTCCCCATTCTTATAGGCTTGTGCAAATAAAATAAGGCGATCAATCCATTCTATGGTTGCGTAATCCGCAAATTCTGGAACATGTAATTGGGGTGCCGGTTTATCAGATCTTAAAGCATTAATATCACCAAGCAATGCTTTTGCAACAGCAGAATGATTGACGGCTTCTTCACGTAATTTTTGTTCAATATCCTGTGCTTGCGCCCAAGCAATTACTTTGTTTAAGGCGTCCTCGATATGACTTTCTGAAAGATTCTGTGCCGTAACTCCAAAATTTTCTTCTGCAGAAATCAACATATCGTCATATTTATAGCGCGACTGTTCACCTCTAGAATATTTCCCAGCAAGGCAATAAGCGGCGGTGGTAAGAGAAACTGATAGCCACAACTTTCCACCATCTTCTCCATAATCTACAACATCGTAAAGAATGCGTATTATACGATCAGAAAGATGATAATAAGCAAATGTATCTCCAACTTCATCGCGATGGGGCTCCCAACTATGTTTTTTTAAAATCTCTGTTACATCTTTGGTTTGCATAATACTTCACTTTTCTTCTAAATAACTTGGATATTGGTTGAGTTTATATTTGCGTGGTCCTTTTTCCCATTTCTTACTCAATTGTTTTTTAGGCCACTCTTTATTAAATACTTTTATTTGATCCTCAGTTGGTTTCTCCTTTTCTATAAAATTTTTGAGATTTTCTTGGTATTTATTAAACTTCTCTTTCTTTTGCTTAAGATACTCTTCAGCTTTAGAGCCACAAAATTTTATGCTTCCTGTTGTTTTACATATTTCTCTTAAACCTTTCTGCACTTCATTTAATTTGGCTTTACCAGTTTTTGTCTCACTAAATGCAGGTTCACCATCCTCAATATAAGTAATATCAGGACGTGTTCTTGCTTTAATTGTGCCTTTATCTGTCGTAATTTCAATTTCAATCGTTAATTCTCCCTCGCTTGGTGAAAATCCTTCCTCCTCTAATCTTTGTTTTTCCTCATCGCGTTTTTTGTCATGATGTTCCCTACCTTTATTAAGCTTTTTACCCTTTCCATCATTATCATCGTCATTATTGTTTTGTGGGTCTTTGCCACTCGCCTGAGAATTTTTATTTTTTTCTTCTTTTGAGTTTTGATTTGTTTTTTCGCTATCTTCTGCAGAATTTTTCGATGCAAACCAATAGGTAAGGAAATCAGCTATAGCGGTTCTATTGTTAGGAGATTGAACAATAGTTGCTCCACCAGCCATAAAAAGAGACAGAGCTGCCAACTCTTGTGGCGTAAGCGACACAATGAACGCTACAGCAGCTGCTACCGCAGGAAGAAAATTATTTTCGGCAGCATTACCTGCGGCATCAGCACCAGTATTGACATCACCACCAGCAAGGGCAGCAGCAAAGCCCCCCGCTATGCGCGCGATATCAATGGCATGATCATTAAAATCAGAAAACTGTGCTTCAATCTTTGCGTTTATACGCGCTTCCTCTTCCGCAGTTGGGGTGCGACCGTTTAGGTCCCCCATTTCCTCTTTCACAATGCCTTGCACCCACAATTGAAACTGGAGCATAGCAGTGGCTTCGCCCACAGCACCCCCCACAGCACCGGCAGAGCAAGCACCGCTCGCAACAGTGCCTTTTAAGCAGCCAAGACCGGCGTGGGCAACGATTTGCGTGACCGTATCTATTTTGCCTTCTGCCTTGGCGGTACCGATTTCTTCCGCCAACGATTTGCCAACCGTATCAGACAGGGCGATGCGCAGATTGTTAAAAAAGTTCTTGTCAAGAGAGCCACCCTCAAGAGCCGTTTGCACGCCCGTGCCAATGGCGGCTTTGATCAGGTTCTTTTCCGCTTCACTGGCGATACGATCGACAAAAGGAGCGGTTTTTGGCAAAGATTGTCCAACACCTGCCATTTCCGTTATTTGGCTGGTTAAGCCTGCTGTCAACATCGACGAAACAATGCTGAGAACATTCTTTGAAGAGCCAAGCTCATGCAAAGCGCCGGCAATGTTGCCGCGATTATTGACAAGAGCCACAGCGCTTTTGTTAATCAGTGCTTGGACACCTGCCTGTATCGCTGCATTCATGGCGGTGCTCGAGCCAAGCCCCAAAGCACCGGTAATGGCACTGGCAGCGCCCGAGGCTGCTCCGCCCGTAACCGCCGTGACAGCCAAGGCCACGAGAGCCGCACCGGCTTCTGTCAGCCCTTGGGCTTTATAATCCCAGTCTTTAAATTCAGCCTTAACTGCTTGTCAATCAACTTTCCTTACAAATCTTAATCAACCCAAAGAAATAACCTGAAATAGCAGTGTGTCGTATGAAAAATTAAAAACAAAAACCGAATGAAGAAAATGCACTTGAGACTTGCCTATGGCTTCACAGGTTTATTGCTGTAAAAGCTTCAAATGATGATATCTTTAATACTTTTTTCGCTTGTTCTCTTGTGGTAGCTTCCACAAGCGAAAAGATATGGACGATGACACCTCTTCTCAAGCTTATCAAACTGAACTCAAAGGTATTTCCTTATTGATTTTGAAAGAGTCCTTAAAACGCATTTTGCAGAGCAACGTAGAAAGCATGTCTAAAAAAATCATTCCAAAAGCAACAGATTTTTCTAAGTATTGTGAAGAGATTGAAAAAGATCTTCTTTCACGAACCAAAACTCTTCATAAACTAATAATAGGAGAGTTTAAAATAGATTTCTAAAAAATAGCAAAATAGTGAAAAGTGCTGATCATTTTTGGATTGGATATGCATTTAAAGAGTGATTAAAAAGTTTTTTTAATGTATAATATATTTCTAGAAGCCAAAATGGCTCTATAGTATCAAATTTATAAAGTAAATAAATCCATTAATACAAATTAAGGATTTTAGGATACACGAATTTCAAAATATTTGTTTTTTTAAAACATGAATAGCCAGCATCAGCACAAAAAATGTTGCGGCAGTTATGAGTCACTTTCATATATTTTTGAAATAACAGAGCTTTTCTTTAATCTTTATGAAAGGGTTGCCAGTGCTATGGGCTTTTTTGAAAGGTGGATTTGGGTACCAAAATGCAAGCGAGAGTTTGGGATTATGGAGCTCTGTGTTTAAAGCTATCATCAACTATAGATAAATCATAAACGAGGTTAACTAAAATATTAAAAGCAACTGGATGCAATAGAAGACATTGCTATTAAAATAAAAGATAGATTGTATTTTTATATCAGAAAATAATTTAAGAAATTGAGATCATAATTTTTCCACAGGAAATAAATATATTTACAAATAAGCAGCTAAGAACCTTGTTTGGCATTATAACTTTTATATTTTTATGTTTTTTAGGAATTAAAAAAATCTTGACTTTATTCAGAGTATTTTGACATTCGCGTCTGTTTCTTTGGTAATAGTCACAACGGTTTTTGAAATTTTATGCAATTCTAATATTCCTTCTGAATTGCAGAGCACCCCAAAATATAAAGATGATGATACAACAGGTTGGGTGAAACTAACACGTGATTTACAACAGTATTTGCACAGATTCTTAAAACTAATAAGTTTAGCGCTTGTCGTTTTAATTTTCCCAAATAGTTATAAAGAAACGGTTTCTTTACCTGTCATTTCTAGGTATGTGGAGTACAAGCTTTCTTTTCCATTGGGATGCTGTACTTTTGTACTCAGATATTGCTCTTTGGTATTCCTTTTTAGTTTGTGTATTGTTTCTTATGTTACGTACACGCAGTTTAATAAATATATCTATTTACACACTACAGTGCTCAGTTAAAAAGCCATAGTAAAACTTCCGATTTTATAAAACTGTTTAGATTAAATGGCGTTGTCTCTTCTCAACGTTCATAGATGAAATCAACAAGGAGATAAAAAAACTATCGAAAGCAGTTTGATACTCTTTGTCGCAGGAAAGAGGTCAACGCATTGAACGAAGCATGGCATCACGTAAAATGGCGTTAATCCGCATTTGATATCCTTTCCCTTGACTTTTAAAGTCACGCTAGCACGTCTGAATCCACACGCACTGTTGTAACAGTTTTGGGTGATTTATAGAATGGATTGAAAACGGCGTTTTTCCAGAACACATCATTGAGTGACGGAATATCTCTATGATCAATTGCACTATCCGACATTACAGCCAATTTATCAATTTCAACTCTCTGTTCATCTGTCAAAGCTGATAAGTTACCTACCTCAATTTCATAACGAACTTTCTTCTTTATAACGTTTCCTTTCTTTCAAATTGGCTCGCCGTGCTGAAATAATACGGATTACCTCTATGCCATCTTTATCGTCATGGACAGTATGCACTACGAATAGTAATAAAAAACCTCCACAAGCACTAAAGCTTGCTAACCATACTCTCCATTTTCAATACGGTCTTGTTTAGCCATGGAGAATAGATCAGAAAAAACATATGCCGCTATTTCAAAACTTTACACGGTGCTTTCTAAGATTACTTTTTGTTTTAGCTTCATCCCATTCAAATCTTATTTTTATACCTCATATTAATACATTTATAAGGGTATTATATACATCAAGAGTTTTAGATGAACACTTAATTATCCATGTTTTTGTACAATTAATATAATTTAATACTTTAAAAATTAGTGATTAATTAACTAAAAATATTAAAAAATAATAAATTATTCTAAGGCTTTATGCATATAATATTAATTGGCTATTTAGGGGCTGCTCCTGAAAGCAAAAATGAATTTTGGTGCCGAAACATTCAATTTTCGTATGGCTACCTCTGAAAGCTATGCAGAAAAATACCAATAAAAAAGTAGACAAAACAAAATGGTATTCCGTGATGCTTTTTAATCTACATACATTTGGAAAACTTGTTCTTCAGTACAGAACTGCCCCTTTTTCCGAATGAATGAGAGGAACGGTTTTTTTAATGGTCAACGCTACAAAGGATGCAATCAGCACTTTCAAGAAACCACTAACCAAAAAACCTAATGAACTTATTAAAACTGTCAGCAAAGGAACCTGTGTCATATACGCTACCCATGGTATTCCAAAAGAATAGACTATCCCAATGCCACCCACAGTATTTATCACAAATAATATTATAAAATTTAACCGCTGCCAAAATAATTCTACCATAAAGCCAATAAAAAATGCAGCAAATGGAAAACTAATCAGATAACCACTCGTAACTCCTGAAAAAACACTAATTCCACCACGACCACTAGGCAATAGAGGTAACCCAATCGCAATAAGAGCAAGGAAAAGAAGTGATGCTAAAGCTCCCCTTTTCGCTCCAAGTATAGAGCCTGCTAACATCGGAGCCATAGACTGAGCTGTAATAGGGACACCCAGCAAAAAAGGAAGATAAATAGGAGGAAAAAGACTCAAAACAGCGTAAATAGCGGCGAATAAAGCAATATAAACTAAATCTTTTGTATTCACTGAATTATTCCTTCACTAGGGAAAAGCTTTCGTTATTGTTGTACAATTAATAAAAAGTATCAGATTTATAAAAGTACACTTTAAATACCTTAGATATAGAGAAAAATACTATAATAATTTATTTTAATAATATCACTTATATGAATCATATTAGATTCTATAATGTTTAAATACATCATAAATTACTATAGTTAAATTCAATAATAGTGATATACGAATATTATATAACAACAGCATAACAAAATAATGCATTTATTTTAGTTATTATGCTTTGAATGAATGAGAGGACCAGATCTTTTAATCGCGAGTGCAATAAAGGATGCAATCAACGCTTTTAAACAATCGCCTATCAAAAAAACTGATGAAGCCATTAAAACATTCAGTAAAGAAACTTTGGTCATATAAGCTGTCCATGGAACACCAAAAGAATAAACTATCCCAATGCCACCGACAGTATTTATCACAAATAATATTATAAAATTTAACCGCTGCCAAAACAATTCTACCATTAAACCAATAAAAAATGCGGCAAATGGAAAACCTATTAAATAACCACTTGCAATCCCTGAAAAGACACTGATCCCACCGCGACCACCAGGCAACAGAGGTAATCCAATCGCAACAAGAACAAGAAAAAGGAGTGACGCTAAAGCACCCCTTTTTGCCCCAAGAATAGACCCTGCTAGCATCGGTCCCATCGATTGAGCTGTAATAGGTATCCCTAGAAAAAAAGGAAGATAAATAGAAGGGAAAAGGCCCAAAATAGCATAAACAGCGGCAAATAAGGCAATATAAACTAAATCTTTTGTATTCATTTGATTCTTCTTTCACTATAAAAAACTTTGATTATTATGAGATGCTGTATCAATGGTATCAACATCATAAGAACGCGCTTCCAATGCTTCAGCCACTTCTGAAGCCATTCTTATGGTTCGTATAATTAAAGGTATCGCAAGAGCGAGAATGTTAGTGTTAAGTCCCCGTGCTTGCTGTGCTTCATGTACCTCATTAAACTTTTCACTCAAAAGAGGAATAAACCTGATCGCCATAGAGATAACCATACTCACTTTTGATGGATTTATACCAAAACAACGAAAGGGCTGGAGGCCTGCTTCAATTGCATCCACCATATCTGAAACTTTTGTTGTGAATGAAATAAGTGATGATAAAGAAAAGAGGATAACAAGACGTAATATGACCTCAACCCCCGTAAGCCAACCGCTAAAAATAGTTTGAAATACAAATAGAAGAACTAAAAGCAATCCCATCGATTTAAATTGCTTTATCGCAGTTTTGAAAGGGACCTTGGCGACTCTATAGAATAAGATGACCAACAACAAAAATAACCCAAGAAGCGCTATGGAAGAAACCATTATTATAAAAGTTCCACACGCCGTAAGAAATAATAACTTAACTCCAGGACCTAACCTATGAATAAACGTATCCCTTGGAATATATAAACCGATCATGACATTCTTCTTATATACTCCTTGATAGCAACAAAAGGTACATCATCAATTGCTATCTCCCCCTTATCAAAAACCAGCACTCTATCAAACTTTTTCAAAAACTCCAAATCATGCGATACAACTATTGCCGTTTGTGGTAATTCTTCTATCACTTGCGTAACGCGATGCTTATTTCGCAAATCAAGTAATGTTGTCGGCTCATCAAAAATAATGTAGTCTGGTTTCATTGCAACTACACCGGAAATAGCAACGAGTTGTTTTTGCCCACCACTTAATAAATGGACAGCGTGATTTCTGAAATCTTGAAGTTCATAGCGTTGTAAAATTTCATCTACACGCTCCTTAATTTCATCTTTATTAAGCTTTAAATTTTTGAGACCAAAGGATAAATCCTCTTCAACTAATGGTAAAACAATCTGATTATCGGGATTCTGAAATACAAATCCAACTTTACGCTTTACTGCTTTTGCATCGCGCTTGGTATCAAGCCCATCAACGCTTACAAAACCGTGAGATGGTAATTGGAGTCCATTAATAAGACGAACAAATGTACTTTTTCCAGAACCATTCGCACCTATAACAGCAATTCGTTTTTCGGTAAGCTGTACAGTAATATTTCTTAAAACACACAAATCACCAAAAACTTGTGTTACCTCATCAAATTTTATAGTCCCCAAGATTTATTCCAATCAATCCCTTTTATTAGCTCTTCTTTCTCTATCGTTTCAGTTTATAACCTAAAAGTAATAATAAGCACCATAGAGGAATAATAATGACTGCCAAACTCATATCAGGCATCTGTACAGGAATATATGTTTCAAGAAAAGGCACGCTTATTCCTATCATATCAAAAAGTCGAGTCATCAATCCATTTTGCCCAAAACCACTGATAAACATAATGCAAAATAATAAAGCAAGAAAGAAGAGACAAAGATAGTTAGCGTAAGGATATAAACCAAACGCATAAGTAAAGTTGCCTTTTCTGTTCTTATGGGCATTGCGAAATTTCAAATGAACAATAACAATAATAGCCCAAGTAATCACTGCTGCTGCAGTTGCAAGAGCCATGATCCGCATGAAACTATTATCAGGAACAAGAGCATTAACAACGACAATCAACACCGTACAGAATGATGAAAAAAGGATAGCAATATAAGGAACACGAGCAGCACTCAGTTTACTAAAAATATGTGGTGCATTTTTTTGTACAGCTAAACTATAAAGCATACGGCCATTAGAATAAATGCCACTATTGTAAACAGAAATAGCAGCCATAATCACCACAAAATTCAAAATATGACCAGCAGCAGGAATTCCTATAGTCTCGAAAATTGTGACAAAAGGACTACCATTTTTTCCAATCATATTCCAAGGGCTGATTATCATAATAATGCTGATAGAACCAATATAAAAAATTATAATCCTCCACATAACTTGACGAATAGCCGCTGGAATTGTTTTTTGTGGATTAGATGCCTCTCCAGCAGCAATACCAATAAGCTCTGTTCCTCCAAAAGAAAACATTACTACAGAAGTTGCTAAAACAACCCCTACTGCTCCATAAGGAAAAAAACCGCCATGGTCCCAAAGATAATGAATATTCGCTTGATTTTCTCCTAGTCCAGTGACAATGAGAAAAATTCCAAAAATAATCATACCAATAACAGCAGCCACTTTGATCAAAGCGCAAGCAAATTCAAATTCTCCATAAAAACGAACATTAAACAAATTAACAAATGTAACAAATAAAAGAACAATGAAAGATGTCTTCCAATGATCAATCAAAATCCAATGATCAAGGTAAAACCCTATCACTGTAAGTTCAGCCATGCTCACAAGAATATAAAGAAACCAATAATTCCAACCTGTTATGAAACCAGCTAATCTCCCCCAATATTTATAAGCAAAAAAACTAAATGCTCCTGAAGACGGTTCTTCTACTGACATTTCACCAAGCATTCGCATAATGAAATACATAATAAGCCCGCCGGCAAGATAAGATAAAATAACTGAGGGGCCAGCTAATTGAATTGCCTCGGTTGATCCATAAAAAAGTCCTGTCCCAATAACGCCACCCAAAGCAATCATTTGAATATGGCGATTTTGAAGGCTACGCTTCAATTCCTCGTGCTTTTTTTCAGACATCATGCCTCACTACTTTTGTTGAACCTAACCTCAACTTTTATTGAAAAATTAGGCACCTCTTTCAAAAAACACAAAACAAACGTAAACTTATTTTCTTATCATAATGCAACTCCTTATTTTTTTGTGCATTATACGTATGTCCCGTTGAAGTTTTAAGAAAAAATATGCTCCACCCTTTATTTAAATTAATGTCCTTCATTTTCGTTACACTAACCATTATAGCATTGGTCATTGATAACACACACTCTGTAATCACATCACATTGGACAACAACCCCCTTTAATAAAATTTTAACAAGCCTTCTGCAAACAGATATCTATCACCTTAATCAATCTCTATGCAAGGTAATGCCTGATTTTCTGTCCTCAATTTGCATTACTCTCACTTATTTACCCGCATGGTCTATCTTTGGTGCTTTAGCAATAGTATTTTGTATCTTAAATTACGAAAAACAAAAGCCTTTTCACAAAATATCATATACATATAACGAAGAGTACATTTGATCTTGAAAAAAACTTCTAGAGCTCTCTGTACTATACACAACAGGTATCGCTTAGAGCACCTCACCCTATTAAAACAACTGAAAATCATTTGATCATCAGAATGGATTAAAACGCTTTATTATAAATATATGCGCTCAGTTATAAATTATACGGGCTCACTTATGATTTCTATAGATAATGATAACATTACTTCATTTGTATCAATTTAATAAAAACTAGCGAATAAACCTAACTCCCATCTATAGAAAATTCTGTACAGAAAAAACTTAACATATTGAAGTTCATATATTTTTATGGATGTTCCTTTATACTCTACAAAAACTTTTCTTAATTTTAGTACTAGAAATCACATATAAAAAAACGTCTTCTAATATCAGCACTCCTTATAAAATTGGAACTTCTTGAAATTAATGAAGAAGCTTATAAAAATTATTCTACAAGTCTAACAAAATGCGTTAAACAAAAACCAATCTGTAAATAATTGCAATTGTAATAAAGAATATTTCGCATCTTACTCCCATTGTGACATCCACCCTATTACATCTAAAAAAATCCAAGAGACTATTAGCAGAAAAATTTTAAGCATCTTCTCTCTATTGAGAAAATGGTAAAATAACAGCTTCAGTCACACTCTGTTCTTTTAAATCTGAAAATCGTTTCGCTAAAACATCAACTTTTTTAGATATCTCATCCAAACTTTTCCATTGATCAGTTACCACTCGAGAAAGTTCCTCAATGAATTTTTCTTGGTAAACTAGCTTCATTTCTAGTTCTATCAGCCGATCTTCATCCGACATGATTTTTACTCCCTCTTAAATAAAAAAACGTGATTAATTTTATTAATCCTCCTCCCTTTTTCTTCCCATAAAAATGAGAAGTAACTTTTCAAATAATTCTACTCATCTTATTTGCACATTATAAAAGGTTTATGATGATCTTTATTTTCCCAATCACTTATACAACAAATTTCTTTCTTAAGAATCAGAAAATGTTTTTATCTTTACTAAGTTATCTTGACACCATTTTTCATCCTAAAGATCTACATTCCCAGCTTCTTAATTTAAGTGCTATCGTAAATTGGAAAGCATTTTATAGCATTAAGGTCAAAGAATACTTTCCTCTGACTTTTACATACTTCTCCTTCAAATTATTATCATATGTATAAATTATTGAAAAAATGCATTCTTGCTTTTATACGTACTTTTAGCTATTACCCTCAAATTAGTTTTGTTTCATTGACTTACAAACCTATGCCGCATTAGCTCAGTTGGTAGAGCACATCATTCGTAATGATGGGGTCGCTGGTTCGAATCCGGCATGCGGCACCATTTTTTCTCTTTAATATATTGAAATATATAATTTTTTATTTGATTTTCTATTTTTTAGACCACCTTTTAGTCCACCTCTTGTGGTTTATACAATTTTACTTAATTTGTTGTTATTTGCTCCGTATTTTTCTTTGGAGTAAAAGCTAGAATCTCTTTTTTTCTCCATCTCACTGCTCTTCCTAGCTTATAGGGTTGCGGAAACTCCCCTTGAAGCACCCAATTGCGAATCGTTGTGGTTGATACACTAAAAAGCTGTGCACATTCACCGGTTGTTACATATCTATCGCCATCATCAAATATCATCTCATTACCTTTCTATTTTTATATTACTTATTACCTAAATGGGTGGGGGTGCTGGGAGGAGAAAGCACCCCCATAGAGTCAAGCAGCTTTTGTCAAAATCTTTTGCATTTCTTGTTCTATCTCTGCTAAAAAGGCTTCGACCGCTTGATTAATCTCTTCAATTTGTTCTTCATCACGGTGAATGCGTTTGATTTTCATGCGTAAGTATGTTGATTACCTCGTAAAACGTGGGTCATAACTGATAAAATCACACCATTTTCGTCCCGTACAAGCCATTTGGAATTGCATTTGCGCGCTATATTCAGGCTTTATAGTGTCATCTATAAAGAAGCGTAAGTGGTTTGGTGATTGTGGACATTTGACTTCAACTAAACCGTCATCACCAACAAACCCATCAGGACTAGCACCAGCCATTTTGATTGTGGGATGTTGTATGAAACCACACTCTATGATCTCTGTATCATAAATAAATGCATATTCTTTCAAGGCATCTTCTTCATGTTCAATGTCCCATTGCATAGCCGGAGTTGGATAAGATTGGCTTACTTCACCAGTTAAACGTTCTGTTATAAGTTTGATTTTGTAGTCTTCATATTTGCTTGTAGGCATTCCCTTTGCTGTTTTACTCAGTAGGTTGTAAACGTTTGAAGCGGTGACTTTTCCCAAGCGGGCTTGAAACCACTCTGCTGTTCTTTGTTCCATTTCACACCGCCGTTTGTTGTTGAGTTGGTACATATTCAATATCTTGGATATGAATGTATTCTGCTTCTTGTATAGGAGCGTCTATTTTCTTTTGTGGTGAATGAGATTGCTCTGTTTTAGCTTTTTGCCTCTCTTGCAATATATCAAAAATTATTTTTGCTTTTTCATCAGGAATATCTTCAAGGCTCTCGACTTTTGCATAATCAAGTATCCTTGCTTCATTGGTTCCAGTTTCTTCAATTAATTCTTGGATTTGTATAAGCATGTCATGAGAAACAAGTTGTACTTGTGTGGTATTATTATTAATACGAGCCGCTTCATCTTCTTCATAAATGCCGGAAAAACCGAAAGCATAGCGTGCACATTGTATAGTTGCTTTATGACGTAACATACGTGCTGGATATTTTTTCCAAGGTTCACTTTTTTCTTGCACGCATTCATTTAAATATTCAGTGACTTCGATAGGGTTTTTAATGCCTTTAAGATGAATAGCACATTTAATGGCAATTAAACTCCCATCTTTATCGAGTTGATCTTGAAAAGTCATGCCATCAAATTTAGGATTAGATTTAATGATCTTAATCCATCCATCAATAGAGACAACAGGGATAATACCGCCGCCTTTTTTAGGGAACGCATAGATTTCTTTTGTTAATGGGTTTAATCCATAAGTATTTGCAACCGAGATAAAAGCAGCGAATTCTTCATTAGAGAAGTTATGATTGATACAAGTTTTGATAATTGTTTTACGAAATTCATCATGAGAAAATCCATATTTGCTTGCCATGGTTATTAAAGAAGAACTTGTCATTATTGTTTTCCTCCATTGCGCGCAACTCACCCGTGGCGTGAATCACGCATGTGTTAAAAGTTGGTTTGGTTGTTAGAGTTTGGATTTTATAGGCTGCATTATGTCTTCAGAAATTATGGTATCTACATAAGGCTCNGTAGAGTTTTTTTGTATTTTTTGATATTCTATTTGCATATTCGAAAGATCACTGGCAAATCTTTCGTAGTTTTGTCGTTCTATTTCTTTTTCTCGTAAGGCAATGAGACGCTCGAGACGGTCCATATCGATGTCATTTTCTAAGGCTCTGTTTAAAATACGTTCCATAGCAGTTTGTTTAACCGCTAAGTGATGCGTTTCTTCAATTTCTGTTAGGTTAGTGTTTTGTTCACTCATCTTGATTTCCTCCTATTTGAGCGCAATTCCCCCGTGGCGTGAATCACGCTGGTGTTTAAAAGTTGGTTTGGTTGTTAGAGTTTGGATTTTATAGGCTGCATTATGTCTTCAGAAATTATGGTATCTACATAAGGCTCGTCTTTATACCCAGAGATAGTGATACAAAGTTCACCTAGATTGTGAGTATTTCTCACAACTAACTGTGCACACAAGGTAGGTTTAATTCCATATTTATACATGATTTATTTTTTCTCGTTTGTTGTGATACGGCTTTCTCCGCAGATCTCTGAATCTCCGTAAATTTTTGCGTCGCCATAAACTCTTGCATTGGGATAAACAATTGCATTTCCGTAAATCTGTGCGTTTTCAAAAATGCGACCACCACCATATACTCGGGCGTTATTATAAATTTTTGCATTGTCATAAATTTTTGAACCCCAAGTAACACAAGCATTATCATAGACCCAGCAATTGCCATCATGAGAGAGATTGCTTTCATTTTCTATAAAGCCCCCAAGGTCCCCAGCCTTAACATCATCAAAATCTCTTAAAGCACGAATGCGGTACAATGTATGGCAACTTACAATATCGGTGGTTTCATTAGTCAATTCGTATTTTTTTCCATGATTTATCCCCCTACCTTAAAATAGCGTCACTTCCATAAAATGCTGTATCGCCGGCTACTATGGCATTACCACGAACTTTTGCGTTATTATAAACTTCGGCATCATCATAAACCTTCGCATTTTCAGAGATATATGCATTTTGATAAATACAAGCATTGCCTCCAACCCAGCAATTATCATCATGGCTAAGATTCCATTCACTCTCTACCCAGCCACCAAGATCACCTTTTTTAACATCTCCAAAGTCTTTTAATGCACGGATACGGTAAAGCGTTATTCTATCAACTTTAA
>NZ_JBHIOQ010000054.1:0-1311 GCF_042195565.1 Bartonella sp. AP88XZML
TGTGAATTCACTACGCGTTGCTCTTAATGCTCTTCAGAAACATTTTGATCGTTAAATGACAATCTCTATTACGGTTTCATTATATTGTATATCGTTCGTAAGTCTCTACAAAACCTAGCTGTTTTTTTTATGCCTCTCCCATTATCGACTCTCATACTAGACACTAAATCAACAACTTGTGTTTCGGGGTTAATGCCATTTCCACTCGGAGAACTAAGAAATTTTTTTGCGTAATAAAACATTGGATCTGTACTACTCATAGACATGTTGTATGCCCAAATAAAATTTTCTTCACTCCAATTATGTTCATAGCGTAAAGTATTTATTACACTAGGTAGCATCGCCCATGACATCTCCTTATTATAATCACCCCTTAGTAAATTCACAAAGCGTCCACATAAAACAATAAGTATGTGACGATGCCATACAGTGTCAAATTTGGCAGTTATATTTTGATAGCCATTTTTGTATGCAAATTGATTTGCTTCGTGTTGCTTGTCGAAATGCGTAAAGTCTTCATATTCTTTACTTGCATATTTATCGTAAAGTTTATTGTACTGCTCTATAGTATCTACACGTGTAAATGTACGTGTAAATCCAAATGACGCTGATGCAGGTAGCGCTGATATAGAAAAGAAAGCTATAAATGTTATGATGCGTGTTATGGATAATGATTTCATCATTTTGAACCCTTAATTATTCATAAGTGCTGTTTAACTGATTCCCTTTGAAATTATCAATATGTGTTATTTTAGTGTTGACAAAGTGTAGCAAATCGTATTTAATGACATTACTGTACTTAGGCGTATTGTGTCTAGAGAGGGAAATGTACAGTTCAAAATCCCCGCAAATGCGGGGTTTTTTATTATCTGGAGGGCGTATTTTATGACATCAGAAAATACACAGCAGGCTCCACAACCCATTAAAAAGCGTATACCCCCAAAGGCAGGTCAAGGGCGTGTCAAAGGCGTTCCAAATAAAGTGACGCGCATTTTAAAAGAAGCAGTGGTTAAGGCTGCTGAGAATGCTGGGAATAAAATTGGCAAGGATGGTTTGATTTCTTATTTGGAAAAGCAGGCTATAGAATGCCCCGCTGCTTATTTAGCGTTGCTTGGTAAGGTGTTGCCTTTACAGGTAACAGGTGAAGATGGGGGAGCCATTAAGGTGATAACGCGTGTAGAAATCGCGCCTTTGGTCAATGACAACACGACAGATTAGTATTGTACCAAAACTCATTCCTATTTTTGCAGGGGACGCTTTGGTGCGAGCGGCTTGGGGTGGACGAGGGTCTGGGAAGACAAGATCATTTGC
>NZ_JBHIOQ010000055.1:0-1008 GCF_042195565.1 Bartonella sp. AP88XZML
TGCACTCACAAATGAAACGCGTGTAATTAATAATCATACCCTTTATCGCATTAAAGCATTAAAAGACTTTGCTGATGTTAAAGCAGGTACTTTAGGGGGCTTTATTGAAAAGGAAGATAACCTCTCTCATGATGGCAATTGCTGGGTGTATGATGAGGCTCTTGTCTTTAAAAATGGTCACGTTTATGACAATGCTATCATTGCTGGCTATGTTTATGATAATGCCCATGTTTATGGCAATGCTATTATTTCTGATAATTCCCGTGTCTATGGTAATGCTCATGTGTATGGCAAGGCTATTATTTATGATAATGCCTATGTTTATGACAATGCTAGGGTTTATGAAAACGCTCATATAGCAAATAACGTACATGTTTATGAAAATGCCAATATTCATGGAATTGCTGTTATTCGTGAAAATGTCGGCGGGTTTACTAAAATAAAAACCTATACTGAACGTCTCTCTCCTTATGGTGAATTAGAGATTGTCTGGGTCTAATCTAAAGCAGTGTAAATGAAAGCACGGGCGCGGCGGGGGTGCCCCTCTTTTAAATTTCCCATTCCAAATTTTAGCAAACGTTTATCACATTAAATTGTGAGGGTATCTCTATGTGCAAAAAATACGAATTAACCAGTGAAGTCAAAAAAATCAAACATGCTCTTACTCGAAATATTATAAACCTTTATCGCATTAAAGCTTTAAAAGATTTCGATGATATAAAGGCAGGGTCTTTAGGGGGCTTTATTGAAAAGGAAGTTAACCTATCCCATGATGGCAATTGCTGGGTCTATGATGAGGCTTGTGTCTACGGTCATGCAAGGGTGTATGAAAATGCAAAAATACGCCATTTTTCTCAAGTCTGTGGTCAAGTTTATGGCAATGCTGAAGTCTATGGAAAGGCTTTTATCTCTCAATATGCTAAAGTTTATGACCATGCTTTTGTCTATGGCAATGCTCATGTTTATGGCAATATTTATGGTAATGCTCATGTGAATGGTAGTGCCCGC
>NZ_JBHIOQ010000056.1:0-1824 GCF_042195565.1 Bartonella sp. AP88XZML
AAGAGCCGCATCAAATTTACCTGTCTTTATCCGAGAAACAACCGCATTATGTGAAACACCCATCTTCTTCGCAAACGCACGTACCGATAGACCCTTACGCGTTTTCTTATTCATAGTTGCTCCATTTTGAATGGTATATACGAATTATTGTACACTTTAATTATTGACAAGGTTTTATTTTTTCGTGTACATAAAATATATGAAGATAGTGTGGGATGAACCAAAAAGAGCTTTAAACATTGTTAAACATAAGCTTGATTTTGCTGATGTTATTTACTTTGACTGGAAACATGCTTTTATTGATGCAACCCATTCAAACCGCATGAAGGCTATTGGACATTTTTCTGATGGTACAACAGTTATTGTTTTTGCAAAGCTTGGCAATGAAGCGATATCCATTATCAGTTTTCGTCAAGCGAATAAAAAAGAAAGAGAGGTTTTCAATGACTATCAAAAAAACCTTTGAAACAGGATGTGGCTATACAAAAGAAGATTGGGACGCTGTGGATTCCCCACCACTAACAGATGAAGAACTTGCACGCTTAAAGCCAGCTAAAGACGTTTTACCAGCCTCCTTTTTTAAGTATGTAACAGAAGAGCGCCGTAAACGTGGGCGTCCACCGGTTGAATCTCCCAAACAAGCGGTTACTCTACGCCTTGACCCAAACGTTATTGCCTCTTTTAAAAAACAAGGAAAAGATTGGCGAACACGTATGGGTGAAGTCTTAAAAAAAGCAAGTGGCAGCTAAACCAACCACCTCCCCATTTTGAGAACGGGGAGGAGAGATGTGTCTTAATCTAAGCAGCTTTTACGACAGATCTTTCTAAGACTTGTTTTGCTTCTTTGATTAAAGCTTTATAATGTTTGCTTTCTTCTACCAATGTAAAGGCTTTGACAAGATGCATATGGAGAGGTCCATAAATGTAAACAGCCTTTTTAGTTGGAGACATTTTATCCCAATCTTTTGGGAAAGCAAAACGTATATCATCACAATAATCAACAGATTGACTTTTTAGTTTCTTTTCACATTCAATAAAATAACGGCGTGCTTGACGTCCTTTCTCATTGCGTTCAACCATTGAGAGCTCTTTCGCCATGTCTAATGTGATGTGATATTCTGTACTTGGACGACCGCCTTTAGGTTTCGGTAAATTTTTACCGAAACTCACAAAGCCTTGATTTTCTTGAAAGGTATTAGGTTTCGCTAAATTTTTAGCTAAACTTATAAAGTCCTTATTTTCTAGGAAGCCGTATTCTTTAATACGGTTTTTTATCCAATCTCTAAAATTAGAATTGACTTCCAAAAATGTATATAATTCGCGTGCGTTGACGGCTTGAACTGTTTCTTGATCAATCGTTTGTTCTGTAATTTTAATAAGAGTGTTCATAATGAACTCCTTGTTGATTAGGCTTTCTATTGACATCCTAAGAGGATGCCGGGTGCTAGAAAACACGGCAACAAGCCCGTCGTTACGCTTTCCCCACAAGGGTATTGTATAGCGTAACCACACCCGACAATATTATTATACGCATGTAGCATATAATGAGTCAAAGTCTTTAATGTGCGGAAGACTGATTATTTCGGCAACCAATCCGCTTGTTGTTTTAAGGTGTTTTCTAGGCACCTGATTCGAAAATAGACATTGACGCAACAATGTCAAGAATAAACATAATTTTTATCTAAAAATAATCGCATACTGTACAGTGTACATATTGAAATCATTATTTATCAATGAGTTAAATGTACAATGTACAGTCAATTTGAAAATTCTGTCGCTAGCGATAGTTCGCGCTAGCCTGCCCCGCAACAGACCCAACCCGCT
>NZ_JBHIOQ010000057.1:0-1072 GCF_042195565.1 Bartonella sp. AP88XZML
AGCGGGGTTGATGTGTGGGTAAAAATTGTACAAGAAAGGAGTAAAAATGGTTCTTATGAATCGTCTTAATGCAAGGGCTGTCGCAACTTTGGGAGCTGGTAAATATAATGATGGTGCCGGCTTGCTTCTTCACAAACGTAAAGATGGTGGTGCTCAATGGCTTTATCGTTATACCATTCATGGTCGGCGCCGCGAAATGGGCTTGGGTGCCTTGCGAGATGTTTCTTTAAAACAAGCCCGTGAATTGGCAACTAGGTGGCGGGCTGTTTTACGTGAGGGGCGTGACCCTATTAAAGAACGCAACAAACAAAAGCGTGAGGCAATGCGCAATCTCCATTATTTAAAAGATATTGCTCTAGATGCTTTTGAAAGCCGTAAAGCTGAATTAAAAAATGATGGTGAGTCTTGTAATTGGTTTTTACATTTACGCCTCCATATTCTCCCTAAATTAGGCTGTCTGCCCGTTTCAGAGATTACCCAAACAGAGATACGCGATACCCTTGCCCCTATTTGGCATACAAAAGCTGGAACTGCTCGAACAGCACTAATGCGTCTTAATCTTTGTCTCAAACATGCGGCTGCATTAGGGTTAGATGTTGATTTACAAGCTGTAGAAAAAGCACGCGCTCTCTTAGGCAAACAACGTCATAAAAAACAAAGCTTACCAGCCATGGATTGGAGAGATGTGCCGGCTTTTTACCAATTTCTCTGCAAAACAACAACTATAAAACATTTAGCTTTGCGTCTGCTTATCCTGACAGGCGTTCGTAGCAATCCTTTGCGTCATATTCGTGAAGATCAGATTGAAGATGATATCTGGACAATCCCTGCTGAAAATATGAAAGGCAAGCGTGATGCCACAACAGAGTTTCGCGTCCCCCTATCATCTGAAGCAATAAAAGTAATTGAACAAGCCCGCTGTATCTCTAAAAGTGATTTCATCTTTTCACTTACCGGTCGTGGTCCTCTTTCACATACGATGATGGCGGCGTATATGAGAAAAAATAAAATTGAAGCTTGCCCCCATGGTTTTCGCTCTAGTTTACGCGATTGGCTAGCAGAAACAACCGAT
>NZ_JBHIOQ010000058.1:0-2765 GCF_042195565.1 Bartonella sp. AP88XZML
GTTTACCGTAAAGGCAAAGACCCAACCATCTATGTTGCTCTTTTTGGCAACAATGAAGAAGGAACAGCCTCTGAAGATCTCTTACAAACAGTTTCACAAGCTCTTCACAGAAAAAATATCATCATGACCAATGATACAATCATTGTTCACGCTGCTGTCAAAAAAGTGCTGGATTTAGAAGCAGATGTTTGGCTGTTACCGGAAACATCTTTGAAAATTCTCACGACAATGGAGGCAAATTTAAGAGCAGCATGGAGACAAGAACAAGCCATTGGTCGTGAATTAAGCCTCTCGTGGTGGGTTTCAAAACTGATGATCCCTGGTGTCCAAAAAGTGATTGCCATTACACCCACAAAGGACAGTGCAGTTTGTGATGAAGAAATCTTATCGATTGGCAAAATCACCTTAAACTTCAAAGGGCGTGCACGCTAATGGTTGGTTCCCTCCTCCCCACCCATGCAACAGAATTTGAGAAACGCCTTGCCGATGCTTGCGACTTTCATCAAGATGTTGATGGGTCTGTTTTGGGGATTTCACGTGCAAAACTAATCACACGCCCTCCCCGCTTTTTGCCATGGTTGATTGAAGAATATGGACTTGGTGAACTTTCGCCTTATGTTCCAAACCTCTATGATTTGATTGACCAAGGGCTTGCATGGCAGCGGATACGCGGGTCTGTTATGGCAATAGAGATGGGGTTGAGATGGTTAGAGATGACAGCCCGCTTTATACCCGCTTGGTCTGGGCGTGCTTGGTGGAATTCCTTTCAACTGTACTTTGACAGCCTCCCTAAACAAAGCAGCCTTGAAGCCATTGAAGCAATCACAGATCTCTCCAAAAGTTTGCGCTCTGATTTTCGTCGTGGTGTTGCGGGGTATGATGTGCAAGCTTTGGAAGCCAATATGTCACGCCTTGATGACAGCATGTTGGATTTCGAGAGCGGTATCCGTTTCACAGCTGGGGGAACTTTGTTTTCCTTTGGACGCACGACAGAGATAGAATGCGTTCTCACAAAAGAAGAAGGCAAGCTTATTGGCAATTGGATAGATGACTTTGACGAGGAGTTAAGCTGGAACCAAATTGATTACCCATGGGATTTGGCAAATTTTCCGTGGTGTTCGGTCAAAAAACATGAACGTGATATCCTCATGGCAGAATGGTTTAGCAACCGTCCCCTTTATTTGGCTTTAAGAGACGCAAACAACACTCTGATTGGGTATCGCCGATGCTATGCTGTAGCGCCTGTAGAGCAGGTTTTAGAGGGTGTCTATAACCATTGTGGCAACAGATTTAATCCTTCCCCAACCGGCACTCTGTTGTTTCTGGCAGCCCGCACAGATTTTGAAGATGTTGAGGACAAACAAGCCGCCTCTGTTTCCCTTCTCGTTCATGGCTCTCTTGCACAACAAACCCCTCCTGGCAAACTTTGGTTAGGATTTGGTGAACTACGTGGTGGTGTAGAGATACTCAAAACGCCTGTCACTATTCCTTTGCGTGCCGATGTTCGCGAACAATTTAAGATTTTATTGAGGTTTTAACATGAAGCATGAANCGGTGAATTGAATGAGGTTCAAACCATCATCAGGGGGCGTCATGACCGTTTGGGGCGCCTTGTGGCACAAGAAGGAGACCGCGTTGAACGGGCTGATGCTTTTGTCAACAAAGAGACAAGGACTGTCACGTTAACAGAGGGCAAAATTTATATTGCAGGGGATATTTTTCCCGTCTGTGATGCTGTTCTCACCCATGTTTCTATGGTGGGTCGTATAGAAATTGGTGTTAAGCTACAAAAGAAATGGGTGACCTATGAAGATAATCCAGAGCTGTTGGGGCAAGTGCCAGGCTCCTTGGCAGAAGGAGAGCCCGGAGCCGCACGCGAAGTAGCAAAACTTGTTTGGGCTCTCAAAGAAGATAACCAGCAAGGGACTTTTTTTCCGGTCTATATCTTACAAGATGGCGTTTTGATTGATCAAAAATCGCCCTCACTGCTTGAACCGGCCATGCAAGCCATTGCGACGTACGACCGTGCCCATGGACATTATATCGTCAAGGGTTGTCGAGTAACAGCTTTGGGACAAGAGGGACAAAAGCAAGTCTTTAGCATTCAAGAAGGAGAAGCCAATATCAATGGTTTCAAACGCAAACGCTTAGCAGCTTTGCGCCATGAAGAACTCGAGGACTTTTCGACAAGCGTTGTTCCAAGCGAAACGCATATTTTTGCGCCCCCAAAAGGGAAAAACAGTTTCACCTTTAAACCCTATTATTTTCCTATTGCCGATATTCAATCTCTTTTGTTGACAAAAGAAAAGACCGTTAACGTCACCCGCGGTGCCGTTGCTGCTGGGCGTGATGGGGTGCCGGATAAAAGCATCACCTCTTTTATCAAAATTGTTCAAGGAACTAAGGAATTTAAAGAAGGAACGGATTTTAAAAAAACCGGAGACACCATTGATTGGGCACCGGTGGGAGACGAACCTTTAGCAGGGAGCAGCTATAAGGTGACTTATCGCTATCGCGCAAAAATCACGGCTGATAAAGTAACAGCGCAGGAAATCACTGTCTCAGGGGGTGCGGAGGGTGGTGATATTATCGTCAGTTATACTTACAAATTACCCCGCATTGACCGTATTGGTCTCAACACGGGGGGCAATGTGGTTTACATCAAAGGTATCTCAGTAGACCAACCCATGGCACCCAGTGTCCCTGATGATGTGTTGTCCCTTGCAACCATTACCAACAATTGGCTTGAAACGCCGGTTGTGGTC